>DASRYX010000370.1:0-2437 GCA_035686985.1 Planctomycetaceae bacterium
GCCCACGGCAGAACCCGCTTCCCGCGTATGTCGGCATTAATCCGCCGCTCGAATACAACGGCCCGGCGTATCTCGGCGATGCGTACTCCCCGTTCGTGGTCAGCGGCGATCCGAATAACCCGTCGTTCTCCGTTCCGAATATCGGCCTCACCGATGCGAGCGAAGTGAACCGCCTCGGTCGCCGGGCGACGTTGCGGCAGAAACTCGACACGCTGGAACGCACGTTCGACCGGGCAGGCGAACTCGCCGCCCTTGATGAATTCGAAACCCAGGCAATGACGCTGCTGACGAATCCGAAAACGAAAGAAGCCTTCGATCTCAGCAAGGAAGACCCGCGCGTCCGCGACCGCTACGGTCGCAATCAGTGGGGCCAGCAGCTGCTACTCGCGCGGCGGCTCATCGAAGCTGGTGTCGATGTGCTCACGACCAGTCTTGCCGGTGCGCTCTGCGGACGCGTCCACAACTGGGACGATCACGCGGTGAATCATCACGTCTTCGACGCGATGAAGTTCCGTTCGGAAGTCTATGACCGTGCGGTCTCGGCGCTGATTGAAGATTTGTCCGAACGTGGTCTCGACAAGCGCGTGCTGGTCGTGATCACGGGCGAATTCGGCCGCACACCCAAGATCAATTATGCGGCAAGCACGGGTGCCGGGGATGCGAGCGCGCCGTCGGGCACGATGCAGCCCGGGCGCGATCACTGGCCACGGGCGTATTCCAACATCTGGGCCGGCGGCGGGATTCAGCACGGTAAGTTCATCGGCGCGACGGACAATCGCGGCGAGGACAGCATCGATCGCATCTGCGGCCCCGGCGATTTCCTCGCGACGATCTATCATCATCTCGGCATCGACTCGGCAACGACGTTGATTAAAGACTTCAATGGCCGCCCGACGCCGATCGTTGACCACGGAAAGCCGATCCCCGAGTTAATGGCGTAACAGGCAACAAGCCCGGATCGCAAACGACGGGTCCGTTCGTGTCAGGAATCAAATGATCGTGCGAGTATTCTCAAGTCACTTTACCCGTCGCTTGTGCTTCGGGCTCGTTTGCGCGGTGATGACGTGTCTGATCGCACCCGTCGTCGCGCAGAGCGCTCCTCCCGAGGGGTTCACTGCGCTCTTCAACGGCAAAGACTTGACCGGCTGGCGCGGTGGCAACACGTTCGACCCGGCGAAGCTTGCGGCGATGACGCCGGAGGCCCGAGCCGCGCAAATCGAAAAGTGGACCGCCAGCATGAAAGAGCACTGGCGGGTCGAGAATAACGAACTAGTCAATGACGGTCATGGCGACTACGCGACGACCGAAAAGGATTACGGCGACTTCGAACTTCGGCTGGAATACAAAACGGTCGCCGGGGCAGATTCCGGCATCTATCTGCGCGGTTGCCCGCAGGTGCAGATCTGGGACATCAACCAGCCCGACAACCCTAAGAACCCGCATCGCCACCCGAACAAAGGGTCGGGCGGTCTCTTCAACAACACACCGCTGACACCTGGCCGCGATCCGCTGGTGGTGGCGGACAAACCGTTCGGCGAGTGGAACCAGTTCCGTATCGTGATGGTCGACAACAAGGTGACCGTCTGGCTGAACGACAAGCTCGTGGTCGACCACGCGGTGATGGAAAACTATTTCGATAAGGATCGTCAATTGCCGGTGCCGCGGACGGGGCCGATTCAACTGCAGACACACGGCGGTGAAATCCGCTGGCGCAACATTTTCTTACGCGAAATCCCGAGCGATGAAGCGGCGAAGATTCGCGAGTCGAACGGAAAATCATTGCTCAAGTAGGATCACACCGGGAGCTTTGCCCTCCCAGGACGTTTATTCCTCGCTGGCCATCTCGATGCCGCGGATTTCGCGGAATGGGCGGCTGAGCACGACGGTCTCGAGCGCGGCACCGATGCGGTAATCGTGTTGCTTCAGTGCCTGCTGCATTTCCGCGAGCAGTGGCTCATCGGAAAGCTGCACACTGCGGCCAAGTGCGTAACCCAGCAGCTTGCGGCAGAACTGCCGGAGGAAGGCGTCCCGTCGCTGGTCTTTCAAGTACGATTGCAGTCCGGCAAGACCGTCCAGCTTCGCCCCGTTCGCCAGCTGAGTTTTCGAGTCGATGGCCAGTCCCGCGGCATCTTGAAGACGGAAGCGACCGATCGCGTCATAGTTCTCCAAGGCAAACCCCAGCGGATCGATCCGTTCATGGCACTTAATGCACAACGGGTCGAGGCTGTGCTGTTCGGTGAGTTGCCGCTCGGTGAGTCCTTCGGGCACGGTGTCGGATAGCTGCGGCACGTTCTTCGGTGGCCGCGGCAGTCGTTCGCCGAGGATCACTTCGCTGATCCAGTTGCCGCGGAGAATCGGGCTCGTGCGTGAGGCCCCGGATTGCTTGGACAGCGTCGCGGCCCAGGTCAGCATGCCACCCCGTCCGAACTGCTTGACG
>DASRYX010000371.1:0-8621 GCA_035686985.1 Planctomycetaceae bacterium
GGGCAGGCGGGGGCATGGGGACGGTCGGGGGTTCTGCCTGGGCGAGCAGTTGCGCAAGCCGGTCCTTTGCCGAAGTCAGCACCCACCGTGCCCAGGCGAATTCAGTGGCCAGGATTCCAAAGCCGACAAAGATCAACGCCCAACCTGGCAGGATCGGCAGCACCAGACCGGCGATGCCGATCAGCAATACGGTCCCGCCAATCACACCCATGACGATCTTCCGCGCCTGTCGCCAGAAAAACAGCAACCACCGTGTTCGCAACCGCCGGGCGCGGGTTGTCTTCCGCTGAACCTCATCCATGCTGTCTTCAGAATCCATTCGCAAGGCTAGTGATTCAAGATGAATTCATTCGAGTTCAGGATGGCCCAGAACACGTCCTGAAGTCCAGCGACCGGGTCCCGCCCGCCGGCCCGCTGGTACGCGGTGTCCAGTGCCCGCAATTCCCCGACAGTGGGCCGGCGCGAGAGTGCCGCGAGGAACAGGAACTCGATTTTCCCCGGAATGGTCTTGATCGCCGGCAATCCTTTCGTCGATTTCGACTTCGTTTTCGTCCGGAGTTCGACGACCGCGGGCATGTTGCCTTCGTAGACGGTTCTGAGAAAACTCCCTTTGCCGCCGCTGATCGCGTTGCGGATCAGGTCGCCGTTCATCATTACGAAAGCCTGCGGCACGGTACCATTGAACGTGGACGTTTCGTCGTTTTCATCGGTGCCGAACGCCTGCACGAATTGTTGCAGCCATTCATCGCGCTTCTGCTCCGACTGCTGGAAATTGCGTCCTGATTTGTCCGCCGCGGTGGCGATCAATAATGAATCGTACAACTGTTCGGCGGTGAACGGCTTGATGCCAACGTGAGTGAATAACGGCGTCGAACCCAGCGCCGGATCGTCCGCCGCGTTCTCCGACGTCCCTTTGCTGGTGAGCTGGTACGCTTCGCTCGCGGTGATCCAGCGGATCAGCCGTTTCGTGTCAAAGCCGCTGGCCTTGAATTGTTTCGCGAGATATTCGAGCAGTTCAGGGTGCGACGGCGGGTTGTGTGGACCCATGTCGTCGACGGGTTTGGTGAACCCAGTCCCAAGAAAATGGCACCAGATCCGGTTCACATACGCCCGCGCCAGCAGCGGTTGTGAGGGATCAGTGATCATCGCCGCCAGTTGATGCCGCGGGGCCACGATGTTCGTCGGCGGATTGCTGTTATCGACAAACCGGCGCGTGACGGCTTCCATCGTGCCGTTGCGTTTCTCGAAGAAGACCACGGCGTCAGCGATGTCATCGGTCATGTAAATCGTGGCGTTGTTCTGCCCGACGTTCTGCCGCCGAGTGCCTCGGAAAAACGCATTCAGTCCCCAGAACTGCGACTGCTTTGCATCATTGAACGGATGGTTGTGGCATTGTGTGCATTGCACCTGCAGCCCGAGAAAAATCCGTGCGGTGATCGCCGTCGCTGGAACCGCGTTCTCATTGAGATGACTCGCGAGGAAACCGATCGCACCATTGTCGTCGGAACTCCCCGTCGCGGAAATCAGTTCCCCGGCGAATTTGTCGTAGCTCTGATTCTTCGCGATCGCCTGCCGCAGCCATTTGTCGAGATCATCGCGGGCCGCGCGGTTCCGTCGGTTAGACCGCCCGACGAGCACGTTCCCCCAGATCGTCGACCAGTGCTGGATGTAGTCAGGGTCGTCGAGCAACTCATCGACATAACGCCTGCGCTTGTCCGCGGCGTCATCCTGCAGGAAAGTAACGAGCGGATTGAGCGCTGGAATGCGCCCGACGGTGTCGAGCGTGACCCGCCGCGCGAACTCGGTGTCCTCCGCGCGCGACGACGGTTTGACCTTGTTGTCCTCCCACGCCTGCCGGATCTGCCGGTCGATCTCCGCGACGATTTCGTCGTCGGTCTGGGCGAAGGCGGAAAGCGGAAGGCAGAACGCGGAAAGCCAGATAGTGCTGACGATCACTGTACGATTTGCGACAACCATCATCGGAGCCCTTCGACAATCGTAGTCTGCAGGTTTTGACCGTATCATCTTACCGGCATCGACCGGCAAAAGCTGCATTGAGTGCACGACGCCAATTCGGTGGGATCGGAAAGTGTGATCAGGGCACTGCATCGAGTCGTAGGGTTTTCCGAGTCCGCGAGGCGAACCCTACCGGTTCTTGAAATCGGTTGCTGGGCGGTGGTTCGCCTCGAAGACTCGGCAAACCCTACCGGAATGGGTTACCATTGCAGCCTTCAAAAATTCGACAGTTCCTCAGCAACGGCTCAGTACAACATGCCCAGCAGTTTGTTTGATCTCACCGGTGAAGTGGCCGTCGTGATTGGCGGGACCGGGGCGCTCGGCGGGGCGATGGCGGATGCGCTTGCCGGGGCCGGGGCCACGGTCGTCGTCATTGGCCGCAACGCCGAGAACGGCCAGAAGCGCGTACAGGAAATTGAGAAGACCGGCGGGAAAGCCGTCTTTCAGGCGGCGGACGCGATGGACAAGAACTCGCTGATCGCCGCGCGGGATGCCATTACGAAAAAGCTCGGCGGCGTGACCGTGCTGGTCAACGCGGCCGGCGGGAACAAGCCGGAAGCCACGCTTCCGCCGGGCAGCGATTTCTGCAAGCTGCCGGTCGACGCATGGAATACTGTGTTCGAGCTGAACCTCGCCGGCGGCGTGCTGCTGCCGAGCCAGGTCTTCGGCGAAACGATGGTCGCCGCGGGGAAGGGGAGCATCATCAACATCGCGTCGATGGCGGGGATGATTCCACTCTCGCGCGTGGTGGCGTACTCGGCGGCAAAGGCTGCGGTGATCAATCTCACGCAGTTCCTCGCACGGGAGTGGGCGACGAAGGGCGTCCGCGTGAACGCCATCAGCCCCGGTTTCTTTCCCGCCGAACAGAACCGCAAACTGCTCTACAATGATGACGGCAGTTATTCCGGACGCGGCCAGCAGATTATCGGCCACACGCCGATGGCCCGCTTCGGCAAGGCGGACGAACTCGGCGGCGCGACTGTTTGGCTGGCATCGGCGAAGGCGTCATCCTTCGTGACCGGCCAGAACATCGTCGTCGACGGCGGCTTTTCGTCCGTCACGATTTAACCCCGTAGGGTCCGCTGTGCGGACCACTTTCAGGTCACCCTCCAAATTGGTCCGCACAGCGGACCCTACAAGATTGAAACGTTATCGGCTAGAAATAGCTCGTCTTTTCCGGCTGTCCACTGCCCACTAACCACTGTCCACTGGAAGCTCCATGTCTCTGCCGATTCGCACCGATGCCTGCCAGCTTGATTTCCTTGCCCTCGGGGCGCTCGTTCATCGCCTGGATCCGGGGATCATCCCGTTTCGCAAGGCGAAATCGTTCGACATTCACGTCTCCGGCGGCGAGTACAACGTCGCTGCGAACCTCGCCGATTGCTTCGGCCTGAAGACCGGCGTGGCGACGGCGATGGTCGACAACGGCATCGGCGAACTGGTGCAGGGCCGCGTGCGTGAGATGGGCGTGACGCCGTTCTACAAGCACTTCAAGCACGACGGCGTTCGCGGGCCGAACATCGCCACGGTTTACAGCGACCGTGGCCAGGGCGTTCGTCCCCCAGTCGTGTTCTACAACCGCTCAAATGAGGCCGGGGCGATGCTCAAGCCCGGTGATTTCGACTGGCAGGGCATTCATGCCGGTGGTGTGAAGTGGTTCCATTCCGGCGGGATTTTCGCCGCGCTGTCGGAAACGACATCGCAGGTGATCATCGAAGGGATGCAGGCCGCGAAAGCCGCCGGGGCGATCACGTCGTTCGATCTGAATTACCGGGCCAAGTTGTGGGCTTCGGTCGGCGGGGAAAAGAAGGGCCAGGAGACGATCGCCCAGATCGTCAAGCACGTCGATTGCCTCGTCGGCAACGAAGAGGACCTGCAGAAGGGCCTCGGCATCGAAGGCCAGGACGTGGAGAACTCGTCGAAGCTCGATCCGAACTCGTTCTTCCAGCTCATCGAGAAGGTCGTCGCGAAGCACCCGCACATCAAGATGGTGGCGACCACGCTGCGGGAAGTCCATTCGACGAACCGTCACGACTGGGCCGCGGTGTTGTGGCTCGAGGGGCAGAAGTACGTTAGCCCGACGATGAGCCTGGATGTGATCGACCGTATCGGCGGCGGCGACGGCTTCGCGGCCGGGTTGATTTACGGCTTGCTCAGTGGCAAATCGCCCGAACAGGCGCTGCGTATGGGCTGGGCGCACGGGGCGTTGCTCACAACCTTCCCCGGCGACACCACGATGGCGAAACTCCCCGAAGTTGAAGCCCTCGCCAAAGGCGGCAGCGCCCGCGTGCAACGGTAATTCACATACGACAAATGATTCTGTATTTTGAAGATCGGGAAAGAGACCCACGGTTCAGAAACCGTGGGCTTCCGTGGCTCTCCTTGAGAAAGAAATTCATGTTGCAGCGCGTGTTGATGATGGCCGCCGTAGTGGCTTTGATGGGGACTCGTTCCGCGTCGGCGTTTCCGCCGATTGCTCCGCAGATTCCGGAAGCGTACAAGGACAATGCCGACTACAAGGCGTTCCTGACGACGTTCGAAGGTCTCAAGACCAAGTGTGACGTCTGCCACAAACCTGGCGCCGATAAGAAAGCCCGCGGTCACGGCCTCAACGACTTCGGCAAGGTCTACCACGACCGCTTCAAAGCCAAGGCGTACAAGGCCGCCAATGAAGCCAAGGACACCGCCGAATCGATGAAGCTCTTCAAAGACGCCTGGGAGAAGTCCGTCACCGAGAAGAACGCCGACGGCAAGGTCTTCCTCGATCTGATCAAGGAAGGCAAGCTCCCCGGCAAGAACGACTGATCGTTCGCGCCGTGAGAGATTGATGTCACGCAGAAGCCCAGGGTTTCTTAACCCTGGGTCTCTTCGTTTTATAGGGGTCGTAACGATCACACCATCCGCGTCGCATTTTGGCGACAGCGCGGCCAATCGTGAGCTAGGTTTCCTGAAAGAACGTCCGGGCGGATCGTGCGCCGGGTGCACGGCCCCCGCAGTGACGTTGCCTCTCGCCTTTGGAGAAACGGAAACATGGCTTCCCCCAGCTACGCTCCCCCGCGCGGCGGCCGCAACAACGGCGAAATGGATTTCGAAAGTCTCAAGCGACTTATTCACGGACGGCTCGTCGAAAAGCTCGATCTTTCCCGCCTCGGCGATCTCGAGGGCGACACGCTCCGGCGTGAAATCCGCCTTGTCGTCGAACACCTGTGCGATACCGAAAACCCGCTCTTGAACCGGGCGGAACGCGAACGGCTCATCGAAGAAGTGCTCGATGAAACGTTCGGCTTTGGTCCGCTCGAAATCCTGCTCAAAGAGCCGGGGATCGCGGACATCATGATCAACGGTCCCAAGGCAGTCTTCGTCGAAAAAGGGGGTCGGATCTACAAGCATGAAGTCACCTTCCGGGATAACGGCCACCTGCTCCAGATTCTCGACCGGATCGTGTCGCGCGTCGGTCGACGGTGCGATGAATCCAACCCGATGGTCGACGCCCGTCTGCCGGATGGGTCCCGTCTCAACGCGATCATTCCGCCGCTGGCCTTGGATGGTCCGTCGCTGACGATTCGCCGCTTCGGTTCCAAGCCGCTCGGTCTGGAGGACCTGCTGAAGTTCGGGGCCTTCACGCCGGAAATGGCGCTATTGCTCGAAGGAGCGATCAAAGCCCGGCTCAACATCATCATCTCGGGCGGTACCGGGTCCGGTAAAACAACGCTGCTCAACACGCTGTCAAGCTTCATTCAAGGTGATCACCGCGTTATCACCATTGAGGATGCCGCGGAATTGCAGCTCCAGCAGGAACACGTGCTGCGACTGGAAACCCGCCCGGCGAATATCGAAGGCAAAGGCCGCGTTTCGGCGACTGATCTGGTGAAGAACGCCCTCCGTATGCGTCCCGACCGTGTGATCATCGGGGAATGCCGCGGTGCGGAATCACTGGACATGCTGCAGGCCATGAACACCGGCCACGAAGGCTCGATGACCACCATTCACGCGAACACGCCGCGCGATGCCGTGGCCCGGCTGGAAACAATGATTTCCATGGGGGGCTTTGACATCCCGTTGAAAGCGTTGCGGCAACAGTTCGCCGCCGCCGTGGACCTCATCATTCAAGTGCAGCGTCTGCAGGGCGGACCGCGAAAAATGACGTATGTCACCGAAGTCCTCAACATGGAACAGGAAACGGTGGTCATGCAGGACATCTTCCGTTTTGTGCAGGACGGCATCGATGAAAACAACCGTGCGGTCGGGCACTTCGAAGCGACCGGCGTGCGACCGGCGTTCATGTCCCGGCTCGAAGGGGCCGGCGTGAAACTGCCCGCCAACCTGTTCCAGCATCGCACGTTGGGACGCTGATTCGGTCAATTGAAGGCAATCGTTCCGCGAGGACGTGGGTATGGATCCGATTCTCGTTATCTCGATCGGCGCTTTTATCGGTGCGGCGGCTCTCGCTGCAGCGATCGTGAACCTGTCGTTTGATTTTCAGGGCACGAAGGCCGAGGACCGGCTGGAAGTGCTCGCCGGCGGCGGGCGACCGCAATCTGGCGAGGCGAAGAAAGGCATCGTCAAGGACGACCTGATCCAGCTCGGCAAAGGTGCTCTCGGCGGGCTGAGCAGATTCACTAAGGGATTTGGGTCGTGGAGTTTATACCTCGAGCAGGCCGATTCACCCGTGAGTCTTGCACAGGTATTTATGATTTCAGCCGGGTGCTTTGTCGTCGGCTTCGTAGGGGCGATGGCTGGGAATGCACCTCCGCCGCTGTATCCGGTAATCGGGTTGGTCCTCTCAACGTTTCCGTTCATCTGGTTGAAGTTTCGTCGTGCGTCGCGGTTCAAGAAATTCGCCAAGCAGCTGCCGGATGCGCTGGAGTTAATCGGCCGCGCTCTGCGGTCCGGCCATGCGTTGGGTTCAGGGTTGAATCTCGTCGTGCACGAAATGCCCGATCCGATTTCGCATGAGTTTCACCTGGCTTACGAGCAGCAGAACCTGGGTGTGTCGATCGAGAACGCCCTGAAGTCGATGCTGCGGCGGATGCCGAACCTCGATTTGAAGTTCTTCGTGACCGCCGTCGCCATTCAGCGTCAGTGCGGGGGCGATCTTGCCGAAATTCTCGACAAGATCGGCTACGTCATCCGCGAACGGTTCAAGATCCTGGGGACCGTGCAGGCCCTGACCGGCGAAGGCCGTCTCAGCGGTGTCGTGCTGATGATTCTGCCGATCGCGATTTTTATTGCCGTTTATTACCTCAATCCCAGTTATGTGATGCTGCTCTTCACGACACCGCTCGGGAAGAAAATGATTACCGCGGGCATTGTCATGCAGGTGATGGGGGCCTACGTCATTAACAAGATCATCGATATCAAGGTGTGATCTCGCCCTGTTTTGGTGCATCACTCTTTTGCCAGTGGATTTGAGAAAGCGGACATCATGGATCTGGTCACTCTGCTGCCGTTCGCGATTGGTGGCGCCATTGCGGTTGGAATCTGGGCGGTGATGTCGATGTTCTCCGAGAAGGAGAACCGAGCCGCTGACCGTCTGGATGAACTGAAGAATCCGTTGCAGCGCGGCGAGAAGAAAGCTACGCAATCGAAGGGCATGGCGGGGGTCCTGGAGCAGGCCGCCCCGGCCCTTTCCAAAGCGCTGGAGCCCAAAACCGATCTGGAAAAGAACGAGCTCACCATCCGGCTGGCGAACGCGGGGTTCACCAATCCCAAAGCCCCGCAGCTGTACCTGGCCATCAAGTTCAGTGCGCTGTTGTGCGGTGCTCTGATCGGCACCGGGTTCGGGATGTTGCGGTACGGAATGACGCAGAACGGTTACACATCCATCGCACTCGTCGCCGGCGCCGGGTTCTATCTGCCGGAAATGGTTCTGTGGTGGATCAAATCGAAGCGTCAGCAGAAAATCTTTCTGTCACTGCCCGATGCACTCGACTTGCTGGTCGTCTGCGTGGAAGCGGGACTGGGTCTGGATGCCGCGATGCAGCGCGTCGCTGAAGAACTCGCCGACGTGCACCTGGAAATCGTCGCCGAAATGAATCTTGCGCTGATGCAGCTGCGGATGGGCCGCACGCGCCGGGAAGTGCTGCATGATCTTGGCGTGCGCACCGGCGTCGATGATGTGAAGTCGCTCGTCGCAATCCTGATTCAAGCGGATAAGTTCGGTTCGTCGATCGCCCAGGCACTCCGCGTCCAGTCCGATGCCATGCGGGTCAAGCGCCGGCAGATCGCCGAAGAAAAGGCTCAGAAGACTGCCGTACAGATGCTCTTCCCGCTGGTCCTGTTCATCTTTCCCGGCATCTTCGTGGTGCTCGTGGGCCCCGCGGCCATCAAGATGTGCAGCGACCTGTTGAATTAATCGAGTTCGCGCCAGAAGCCCGGGGCTTCCTAACTCTGGGTCTCTTCGTTTCCGGGGGTTCCCCATCGATTCTTCGGCCGCCGTGTCGGGGGCGTCGGCGTGGGAAGTTCCACCCCGCGGTCGGGCCGTCGCTTCGGCAGGAAGATGTGCGGCGATTGAACGGCCGCTGTCGCGGTCGGACGGACGGCCGTTTCAAACTGCCGGGCGCGCTCGGTCTCTTCCAGTTCCCGCAGAAACGATGGAATCGAGA
>DASRYX010000372.1:0-8636 GCA_035686985.1 Planctomycetaceae bacterium
CCTCGTAGCGGCACAGCGGGAGCTACGCCCTCCCGGGAAAGAGACGCCGTGGGATTCCACGCCGCGGGGGCGGGATCATTCTGAACGGAGCGTGAAACAGCGGGGGCACGCAGCGGCACGGGGACACTTTCTTTCGGGCGTTCAGCGATCGGGGCTCGCATGACAATTCCGGTCGGCGGCATTGAGTTCGCACGCTTGGCCAGCGGCGCGAGTTGCCAATCGGGAAGCGATGTTTTCGTGACGACACACCGTGCGGCCGATTTTTCCACCGGCGGCTCATCGCCATACAGTGCTGTCAGATCGACGGGCACGCGGTGCGTGATGAGCTCGCCGAGCACGCGCAGTGCATGGGTTACGGGATCCGCCGTCGCGGGAAGAACCGGACGAACCCAGTGCGGGCGCTCGCCGAGGATGTCGTCAATCATGCGGGTGCACGATGAACCCGGGCCAATCTCGACGAACAGTCGCACGCCGTCGGCATAGGCCCGTTCGATCACCCGTGGGAAGTCGACCGTCTCCCGGGCCTGGGCGTGAATCGCTGCTGCCGCCGAATCGGCGTCCAAAGTGTAGGGTAGTCCTGTCGCACCACTGTAAAAAGTGATGCCGGCGGGCGGCGTCGTCCGCATGGTGTGTAGCGACACATACGCGTCGGACACCGGTTGCAGCAATTCACAGTGGACCGTACTGGGAGCCGGAAACGGCACGAACGTCGCACCGAGTTCACGCACCAACGCATCGAGCTGCGTGCGATCGCCACCAATGACGCATTGCATCGGCGAGTTGACGATCAGCAGATAGACCCGCGGATACTTCGCCAGTGACTCGCGGACCTGTCCGGCGGAACGGTCGATCACGCCGGACAACCACGGCACGTCCTGGTCCGCTGGGACGTTCCAGATTTTTCTTGCCGCGTTGAACGGTTTGACGAGGTCGCTGCCAAACAGCGTGGCCGCTTCCATGCGTTGCAGCATGTCGTCGCGATCGGTCCACGCGCGGAGACCAAAGAGCGCGGCGGATTCACCGAGGCTGTAGCCGATCGCCGCAGTGGGACGAACACCAAAGAGCGTGAGCCAGTCACAGACAGCGGTGCCGAGCGCGACCTGGCCGAAGATCATCGCTTTGTGATTGCGGCCAATGGCATCGGTGGAGGGGCCGTTCCAGATGAGGTCCGGCTGATACTGGCTCGCGAGGCGATCGCTTTCTTCATCCTGCCGATGCAGGACCTGCGGAAACGCGGCGAAGAGTTCCTTCCCCATGCCCAGGAAATGATTGCCCGAGCCGGGAAAGACAAAGGCGACGTGGCCAGTGGGACCGAGGGGCTCGCGGATGAAGAGGGTGGGTCGTTGGTCGTTGGTTGTTGGTCGGTCGGAAGAAGAAAGCGTCGTGCGAAGATTCTCGGCGGCGGTGTGCCATTCCTGTGATGATGCGGCGATGATCACCGCGGCGAGCGTTCGCTGGGGATTCGGACGACGGCGGTGGAACCAGCGCCGGGCGGCGTGGTGCATCATCTCGTCAGTCATCAACGACTGACATTCCTCCAGCGCGGAGAGAACCTCCTTCTCCGTTTCGCCCTCAAACACAAATATGCCCGCGGGGAGTGCCGGTGCGGTCTTCGACGCTGCGGCTTCCCGCAGAGTGATGGCAACGCGGGTGCCATCCTTTGCCAGGACAGAGGTTGTGCTTGTTCGCGGACCTCGGTCCCGATCCTGCAGCCACGGCTGCGCCCCGTGCGGATCTCCCGGTGTCGTCGATGGCAACACGCGATGATGCAAAGAAAGCGTTGACTTCAAGCACGCAAGCAACCCTGTTGCCGCGCCGCAATCGCCGATGTCAGACTCGACGCGGTTCGAGGTCATTGTGAGCGCTCGCGGCGTAGCGGGATCTTCGCTCGCCGGGCAGGACGATATGACATTAGCGACGATTGCGTAAATGCGATCGCCATCACGGACGGCGTCGTCGTGCCGCTTCAGAATGAACGCGACGGCGGCATCTCCGGCTGGCTCTCGACTCTCGACTCTCGACCCGCGACCACTCAGCCGCACATCGCTTTGAAAGTCCACCGCCCCGACAAGCGCGCGATCCAGTTCACCGTGCTGCAACGCCTGGATCGCGACCTGCAACGCCTGCACGCCGGACGTTTCATCGCTGGACAGCGTGAAACTCGGGCCGCCGACATCGAACTCGCGCGCGAGGCGGCTGGCGACGATGCCACCGAGGTTGCCCATCACGCGATTGGCGGTCAGCGGCGGGCCGAAGGCATCGCGGAGTTCTTTCACCCACGCGGCCATCTCGTCCGGTGAAGGAGTCGACCCCAATCGCGCGGCCCATTCCGGGGCGAACTCTTCGAGCGACCAGCGGCCATGAAAGTTGGTCGTGTTCGGATCGAGATTGATGCCGACAAATACCCCGGTGCGATTGCCGAGATCGCGGCCACACTGTGCATCGTCAAGCGCGGCGGCCGAGACCAGCAGCATCAACTGCTGCTGCGGAAGCATGTCTTCCAGTTCGAGCGGCGGGATCCGGAATTCACCGACGGGCATCGCGACTTCGGTGATCTCAGTGTGGGCGATGCTTCCGTAGCCAAAAAATCGCGCGGCGATGTCGTCGAGGTTCGCGAGCGACCCACACCGTGCCGCGACGCCAACAATGGCGATGGCGGGCTCAGGGCTAAGGGCTAAGGGCTGAGAGACGGAGAATGACACCTTCGGCGCGTCTGTATTTTTCTGTCCCTTAACTCTTAGCCCTAAACCCTCAGCCTCTTCCAGCAGCACATGCGCATTGATGCCGCCGAAGCCGAAGGCGTTGATGGCCGCGCGGCGTGGGGTCTGGTCATCACGTCGTTGCCAGCGTTCCGATTTTGCGAGCACCCGGAACGGACTCTCAGCGTGGCGAAGTGCTGGCGCGGGCTCGACGAAGTTCGCCGTCGGCGGCAGCGTTTGTTCCTGCAGGGCCCACAGCATTTTCATCAGGCTGGCACCGCCCGCCCCGGTGAGCAGATGTCCGACATTCGACTTCACCGAACCGAGCACGCAACGGTGCGGTCGTCCCGTTTCTTCCTTCCAGAGGGCATGCAGGCTGTCGAGTTCCACGGCGTCACCGACCGGAGTGCCCGTGGCATGGCATTCGATGAGATCCACGTCTCCCGGTCGCCAGCCGGCCTGTTCATATGCGGCCTGCATCGCGCGAAGCTGGCCTTCGGAATGCGGCGCGAGCAAGTTGGCACCGCGATCATTCGATAGACCAATCCCGGCGATCGTCGCGGCGATGCGATCACCATCGCGGAGCGCATCGCTGAGCCGCTTCAGTACAAAGATGCCGGCTCCTTCACCAACGACAAGGCCATCGGCGGCAGCGGACAACGGCGCACAGCGGCCGCGCTTTGTCAGCGCCTGCAACTGGGCGAACCCCATCTGCGTGTACTGGCAATCGGGTCGCGACAACCCGCCCGCGAGCATGACATCGGCCCGCCCTGACCGCAGTTCATCGCACGCCAGTTTCAGCGCATACAACGACGACGCGCAGGCGGCGTCGAGGGTGAAGGCCGTCCCGCGCAGTCCCAAGGCCCCGGCAATCAGCGCGGCGGGCAATCCGGCGGCGGACCAGTTGCGCGCATCCCACTTCGAGTGTTGCCAGGCGGGGGCACGGTCGCCGAGCAACTTCGCGGCGAAGTCCCGCACGAGTTCATCACGGGCCACAGCCGAGGTCGACTCGGTGGGTAACACAATGTGTCCGAGAATCACGCCGGCCCGTTGCGGTTCAACGCTCGTAGTCCCGGCGGACATCCACGCCTGATGGGCGGATTTCAAACCGATGCGAAACAACGGGTCGAGCCGATCCAGCCGGGCGGCGACTTCCGGATGCGGCAGCGCGCCTGGGTCGAAGGTCGTCGCGGTGTCATCCAGCGGGCAGCACCACGTCGAGTAAACGCGATCGGGCTGAGGACCGCCGGGCGCGAGGGCACGGTCAGGTTTCAGGAACCAGCGTTCCGGCGGTGCAGGGCGACCGCTGTCCACGCCTTGGGCCACATTCCGCCAGAAGCCGGCAAGGTCGTGGGCCCCGGGAAACACGCCTCCCATGCCGACAATGGCGATCCGTTCCAACGACATGCGAGCAGCGTTTCCGAGAGAGCCAGCGGGACCAGTTTCGAGTCCCTCATTCTAGCCGATGACCGGACCGCTCGCGAATCTAATCAGCGCGTGGCGAACGGAATCGAACCGGCCGATGGGTCAGCCGCGGACAAGACCCCGGCGACCGTAGAAACGATGCAGCCGTTGGCAGCACGCTTCGATTTCCGCCTCGCGCTGCCCGGGCGATAACCGGCCGGTGGCGACCATTTCGTCAGCGAGTTCTTCGATCGTGGCGCGCGGCAACTCACGAGCAAACGCCAGCATCAGCCGGCGCTCGACGAGATCTTCCAGCCGGACGACATGTTCCCGCTCAATGATCCACCGGACGATGCGTGTCGTGAACGGCGTCCCGGTAATTGTCCGGGATGGTTGCCCGCGCGTTTCCTGCAGGGGCGCGACCACGCGCGTGCCGTACGACGGCCAGAGCGCGGCGATTTCGTCGGGCGTTGCATCCCACTCGGCGGACCAGCGCTGCCAGAGATCGGGACCAGGTTCAAGTCCCGCGGGGAGCGGATCGTGTCCGGGAACTTTGCGGGTGACCGTCGCGTTGAGGCGGTGACGCTGCAAGCGCTCGAGAGTCGTCGTCACCGCTTCTTCCGCGAACGATCGCCACGTGGTGAGCTTGCCGCCGACCAGAGTGAGAATCGGCGTGTCATCAATGTTCAGCCAGCTGAGGGAATGGTCACGCGAGATGGCGGTATTCGCGGTGTGTTGCGCGGGAAGTGGTCGCACGCCGCAGTAGTGCGCGACAATGTCGTCATCACCCAAAGTAATCCCGAAGACTTCGTGCACCGATTGCCGCAGGTAGGCGAGTTCCTCGGGAGTCGCCACGACATCAGCCGGCGAACCGGTGAAGGAGTTGTCCGTCGTTCCGACCAGAATGCCATCCCCGAACGGCAGGATGAACACAAGGCGTCCATCACTCGCCTCGGCGTAGACGGCATGTTGGCCGAGCGCCTGTTTCAGTTCCGCATTCCAGGTGAGAAAGTGGCTGCCCTTCGTCCCGCCAAATAACGGTTCCCGTTCGATGTTCAGCGCGTGCAGCGTGCGGTCACCCCAGGCACCGGTGGCGTTGATGATCAACGCAGGCTTAATGACCGTCGCGGCGTCAGTTGCACTCGCCGCGAGGTGCAGGGCACCATCGTTCCAGGTGACGGACTGATGGGTCTTCACAGTGAAGGACACGCCCTCGTTCCGTGCGATGTCCTCTGCATCGGCCAGTAGTGCCAGAACAAATCGCTCGGGGAAGAGCATCTGCGCATCGGAGTAGGCTAGCATTCCCGAGTACCGCTGCCGGTCCACCCGCGGGATGCCGGGATCGTCGAGTTCCACGGCGGCGCTGCCGGGAAAGCTGTTGGATCCACTGAGCCAGTCGTACATCGACAGGCCGATGCGCGTTGGCCAATAACCGCGGGGAACTGCGGGACCTTCCAGCGTTTTCCCCCAGCTTGTTCGCCGCAGGCCGACGAATCCGATCGCGGAGCGCCACAGTCCCGACCACGATTCACGCACCGGGATAAACAATCGCAGCGGCCGGACAAAATGCGAGGCGCTTTCCAGCAGCCGTTCGCGCTCGAGCAGTGATTCGCGCACCAGGCTGACATCGCCGTATTCCAGGTAGCGAAGACCGCCGTGAATCAGCCGCGAGGATTTCGACGTCGCGCCGTACGCAATGTCATTCGCGTCAATCAGAAAGACCGGCACGCGCTGCAGCAGCAGTTCGCGCGCGATCGCCACCCCGTGCACCCCGGCACCAAGAATCACAACGGGGGATTGCGCTTCAGTAGCCAATTCATCCACCCAGCAGCGTGCGTTGGACGAATTGGATCGCGCGGATGCAATCGCCGGCTCGGTCGGGGCCCTGCAAGCGGATCGCGGTCAGCCAGCCGCTGTATTCCATTTCACTGAGTAGAGCGAGCAGTTCGACCCAGTCGACGGCTCCCTCGGTGACGGCGGTTTCGTCGCCGCCGCCGTCGAGCATCCGCACGCCGTCGCGCAACTGAACGTGGGCGGTTAAGTCGCCGATAACCTTCAGCGATTCGCTCGAGGAGCGCCCCGTCATTGTGAAGTAAGCGGGATCAAAATCGATGCCGACCGGACCGGTGGTGATTTCTCGCAACAAGGTGGCGACGTCTTCCGCACCGTCACCGACGGGTGCCCACACCGGCGTCACCCCGACGTGATTCCCGAAGGCCGCGAGGTCCTGCAACAACTCACGCAGCAATTGCTGGTCTTTCGTGCGGTCGGCTGCGGGAAGCTTTCCGAGTGGAATGCACATCACCGATGACTGCAACGAGTGCGTGAACTCCATCGCTTCCCGGATCGCCGCGAGCTTGCGGTCCAGTTCGTTCTGATCATACAGCGGGCGCTTGAGCGGAAAGACGGTGGAACTGACCCGCAGACCGGTTTCCCGCAGCCGGTGCAGGAAGTCGCGGCGACCAGTGGTGGTCAGCTGCGTCGGCGACAATTCGGTTCGGACATCCAGCTGCACAGCCTCGGCCCCGGTGGAAGCGATCTCCGGCCAGTTGTTCCAGGGCGCGGACGACCAGCAGCGTGTGGCGAGGGCAAGGCGGAATCGGGAACGCATGCCGTAAGGGTTTTTCCACAAAAACGGAGTGAGCGTCGCAATCGACAGGATCGGTAAACGTCCTTCGTTTGTCCGTTTCGTCCAGCGGCTTCGCATGGATGCCGATGCCAAGCGAACGGTCCCCTGGCGTCGATTGAGTACCCCCCATGATATCGCTCTGCTGGCTCTTGTGTCAGTGCTGGGGAGCGGCGGTCGAGCCGGATGCGTTGGCTTCGCCGATGGTGCCGGTTCTGCGGTACGAGTTCACCGCGAAGGACGACACCGATCTGGACGGCGACCCGGATGACTGGGTCCGCCGCAAAGGCACGGGATTTCCCCGCTATGTGGGGATCCGGATCGACCCGACGGTCGGTCACAACGACCAGGCGAGCCTGCGTTTTCAGGCGAACGGCGGTGCGGCGGCGCTGTACTCTCCACCGACGCGCGTAGACGGCTTACACACCTATTATCTTGAGGGGTGGGTCAAAGCCGACGGGTTGAAGCACGACGCCGCGATCGTCTCCATTTCGTTTTTGAACCATCGGCGGGAACGGATCGAGCGGCGGATCTCGGCTCCGGTGCTGGACACGCGCGGCGAATGGGTCGCCGTGCGGATTGGCCCGCTGACGCCCGATCCGAACGTGCATTTTGTGGTGCTGGGATGCCATCTCGCTCCCGGCGCGGGCGATGTGCGCGACATCCAGGCGACGGTGTGGTTCGACAATCTTCTGCTGGGCAAAATGCCCCGGCTCGATCTCGATCGGTCCTTCGCCACGCACTTCCTCAGCACGGGATCGCCGTTGCGGTTGACGAGCCATGTGAGCGGTCTGGATGCCCTTCACGAGTATGAGCTCGAATATCTGTTACGGGATGCGACCGGCAAGACGATGGCCAACTCGACTCATCCGTTGCCCGCGGATGTCGAAGCGGCGAACGACAAAAGCGCTCCGGCCACGGTGTCCTCCCGCGTCGTGACGTGGGACCTCAATCGGCAGGCGCCGGGGAATTATCAGGTGGAGGCGCTGCTGCGCCGTGACGGGCACGTCGTGGCCCGGCAACAGACTGCGGTCGCGGTGGTCGATCTGGTTGAAAGCGGGCGAACCGCCGGAGAGTTCGGCTGGTCGTTCACCCAGGAGCTACCGGGGCCTCAACGGCTCGAGTTGCCCAACGTCGCCGTGCAGGCGGGAATCAACTGGGTCAAGTATCCGCTATGGCAGGTCGCCCGGATGGAAGCGCCACAGGAGGCGGGCGAAGTCGCGACGATGTTCGACCGCCTCGCGTCGATCGGCGTCCGCTCGGTGGGGGTGCTCAACGAACCCCCGCCGGCGATTCGAGCCAAATTTGCCCGTAACTGGCAGGGAGTGAGTGAAGTCTTCACGTTGCCCACCGACTTCTGGCGCAGCAGTCTGGAACCGGTCATCGCCCGCTTTTCTTCCAACGTGCATGACTGGCAGCTGGGCCATGACCACGACACGAGTTTTCGCGGACTGACCACGCTGCCGGAAACAGTCGGTACGGTGAAGAAGGAGATTCAACGGATCAGCATGATTGCCCGGGTAGGCATTCCGTGGAACGCCGGCGAACCGGTCCCGCCCACATCGTCGCTGGCGTTTGTGTCGCTGATGAGGAAGGGGGATTTGAACGCTCGGCCGGACGCCCTCCTGACACCGCTGCGGCGGACCACGGCGTGGGAAACGATCCGGCTCTCCGAACTGGCGGGCGATGATGTGACCACCCGCGCCGGTGCACTCGCGCGGGCGCTCATCGCCGCAAAAGTCCGGCAGGCTCCGGCGATTTTCGCCACCGACATCTTTCATCCGCGCTGCGGCCTGCTCGAGCCCAACGGGGCTCCCGCGGAGCTGTTTCTGGCCTGGCGGACCGCCACGCTCGCCATGCAGAACGCGGAGTACATCGGCACATTCGTGCTGCCCAAGCGCACGCCG
>DASRYX010000373.1:0-5599 GCA_035686985.1 Planctomycetaceae bacterium
GCAGGAGATCGACATCGCCTTTTGCCTGGAACTGCCCCGCGAACTCGCCCGGCACCGTGATTTTCTGCGATTGTGCGGCGATGTTATTCGGCTCGAGTTCTCCCACCACGGGGACATTCGCGAACGTCATCAACACGGGTGCCGCCATTCCGTTGGCCCCCGCGAAGGTGTAGGTGAAACCGTCGATTCCCGCCGCTGACGGTTCGGCCGGCACGCGGGCATCAAGCTGCGTGTTGTCCGCCGGCGCGGCAATATTCACCCCGAGTTTGTCGAGCGGGCGGCCATTCAGTACCACGCCGGAGGGCTCACCACCGGGAAGATTACGACCGAACAATGTGTATGCCGCGGTTGATCCGGGAACGGCGGCTGGCGGCCAGACGTAATCGACATGCGACCCCGTGTGAGCGGTGAGGCGGTAGATGAAGTCTTCGCCGCCCGCATAGACGAAGTCGGTCAGTTTGAGCAGATACGTACCGTTGGCAGGAACCGTCACGTCGAGCAGCGGATCGCGCAGCAGATTGTTCCGCGCGGAGGCAAGCCGCCGACCGTTCATGTCATACAATTCCAGGCTGGCGTCGAGCTTGGAATCGATCCGCTTGGCAAAGCAATCAACCAGCAACCGCTGCCCTTGAGTCAGCGTGAGTTTGAACTGGTCGACGTCGGTGGCACCATTGATCTTGCCATTCACCGTGACGTTCAACTCCAGCGGCGTGGCCTGCTCGGCGGAATTGTTCGGTTCCGTCTCCGGCACCTCTTTGCGATTGCCGACGGTAAACACGCGCGGATTGCTGATCCCGTAGAGCCCGACGCCGCGAACTTCGTAAACGCCCGGCGGCACATCTGCAGCGACGTTCACCGTGAAGGTATTATTGACCGGGACCTGTTTGCCGGCCTGATCCTGCAGCTTCTGTACGGCTGTGATGCCGGGGTGATTGAAGAGCAGCTTGGAGAGTTCTTCGAGATCGGCGCCGCTGGTCACCGTGACATCGCTCGCTGTGCCGGCCTGCGCTCCCGGCGGGAACAGGGCATAGACTCGCGTCTGCGGCAGCTGAGCTTGCGCGGGCGCCGCACAAGCCAGAAGCGTGATTACAAAAGCAGTCAACCGCGACACCATCGGGGCGTCCTTTCTCGAGATCAATCGGGGGCGGCGATGTCGGCAGGCAGGCAACGGCAGGGACTTTGTCGGCGGGTTCGCATCCAGCGTTGTCGATAAGTTACCCGACACGGCGTGCCGCCTCCACTCTTTCCCCTGTTGAAGTCGGGAAAAAGATGAAGATTCGTCCGGCGTGATTGTCTCATTCCATTTTAGCAACAGGACTTGTCGCAACCGAGACGCATTTTGATTTCGTTGACTGCCGTGGACGACCGGAACCTGTTGTGGCACGATGGCGAACTCGATGCCGAAGCGCCGCGGTCGATGTTTCTCAGGCTGTCTCAACGGATTGTCATGATGCCTTCAGGCTTTGATCTCACCGCGCACGGGATTCATGTCAGGAATGTGCTGCGCAATCCCGCGCCGTCACGGCTGTATGAAGAAGCCATCCGGCATGAATCGGGCACAACGATCGCCGACTCGGGCGCGTTGATCGCCTATTCCGGGCAGAAAACCGGTCGCTCGCCCAAAGACAAACGCGTTGTCCGGCACGAAGCGAGCGAGAAGAACGTCTGGTGGGGACCGGTGAATTTTCCCCTCGACGAACTGACGTTCATGATCAATCGCGAGCGGGCCAAGGACTATCTCAACACGCGCGAACGGCTCTACGTCATCGACGCTTACGCCGGTTGGGATCCCAAGTATCGATTGAAGGTCCGCGTGATCTGTTCCCGGCCGTATCACGCGCTCTTTATGCACAACATGCTGATCCGGCCGAGCGACGCGGAACTGGCTACGTTCGGCGAACCCGACTTCGTGGTCTACAACGCCGGTCAGTTTCCGGCAAATCGTTACACCACGGGGATGACCTCGGGCACGAGCGTTGACGTGTCATTCGAGTTGGGCGAACTGGTCATTCTGGGAACCGAATACGCCGGGGAAATGAAAAAGGGCGTGTTCACGATCATGAATTACCTGATGCCGACGAAGGGCGTGCTGTCGATGCACTGCTCCGCGACGGCGGATCCGGTCACGGGCCGCAGCAGCGTACTGTTTGGACTCTCAGGCACTGGCAAGACGACGCTGTCCGCCGATCCGAAACGGAAGCTCATCGGCGATGATGAACATTGCTGGAGCAACGACGGCATCTTCAATGTCGAAGGGGGCTGTTACGCGAAGGCGATTTACCTGTCGCGCGAGCGCGAACCCGAGATCTTCGAAGCCCTGCGGTTTGGCGCGGTGCTGGAAAACGTGGTGTATGACGACGCGCATCACCACGTGGATTTCAATGACGCCACGATCACGCAGAACACACGCGGAGCGTACCCGATCGAGCATATGCCGAACGCGCACCTCCCGTGTATGGCGGGGCATCCGACGGATGTGATCTTCCTGACGTGCGATGCCTTCGGCGTGCTCCCGCCGGTCTCGCGGCTCACGCCCGAGCAGGCGATGTTTCATTTCGTCAACGGTTACACGGCGAAAGTCGCCGGGACCGAGATGGGTGTGAACGAACCGCAGGCGACCTTTTCACCGTGCTTTGGCGGACCGTTTCTCGTCTGGCATCCGAATAAATACGCTGAGCTGCTCGCCGAGAAAGTCCGCGAGCACCGGGCGAACGTGTGGCTCGTCAACACGGGCTGGTCCGGCGGAGCGTACGGGGTCGGCCAGCGGATGAAGTTGCCCTACACCCGCGCCATCGTGGACGCCATTCACAGCGGCACCCTCAAGGACGCACCGACGCACACCGAGCCGATTTTCGGACTGAGCATCGTCAGCCGCTGTCCCTGTGTGCCCGACGAAATGCTGATCCCCCGCAACGCGTGGGCTTCACCGGACGCCTATGACGCGACAGCGACCAAGCTCGCGGAATCGTTCCAGCGGAACTACGACGCCCTGCAATCGGGCGGCCCGCTCGGCGCGATGGATGGTTGAAAGTTGAGAGTCGAAGGTTGAGAGTCAGAAAAGATACTTCCGCCGCTTGCGCTTCGCAGAATCCCAAACCCACCGATGAATCGAACCACCGCGATGTCGCAACTTCAAATCCTCACGCTGACTCTCGCCATTACCACCACAGCCATCGCCCAGGAAGATCGCGGTCGCATCTCCGCGGGGCGACCGTTTCGTGATGCTCAGCGGTTCGCCGTGATGGCGAATCAGCCGACGGGACTGCTGATCCCGCTCTACATCTACCCAGCGAACATTCACACGAATCAAGAATACAACCGACTGATCGATCTGAAGTTGACGCACCCGCGTGTGCCGGTGTGGGCGATTGTGAATCCGGCATCCGGTCCCGGCAAAGAGGTCGACGCGAACTACACCAAAGCGATCGACCGTCTGCGCGGCGCCGGAATAGTGACGATTGGTTACGTGTCGACGGAATATGGCAAGCGCGATCCAAACCTGGTGACGAAGGACCTCGACATCTGGCAGACACTGTATCCGAAGATTCAGGGCGTGTTCTTCGACGAAATGAATTACGAAGATAACGCCGCCGCTGTCGAGCGTTATCAGGGATATCGCCGCGCGGCGACCGAACGCGGAATGTGGCCGACCATCTCCAATCCCGGGACCGCGACACCCGAACGCTTTTTTGCCGGCGAGGTCGCGGATGTGATCGTTGTGCATGAGGGGCTTGAATACCCCAGCGAAGCGACGCTCAAAGGCGACTACTTCGGCGGGTATGCGGACTATCCGCCGTGGGCCCGCAGCGTGCTAATGCACACCCGGCCGAAGTTCGACGCCGCCGAGTTCGCGCGCATCAAGAAGTATTCCCGCTGGGTCTATGTGACGGATGACGTCTTCCGCGATGTGAAGAAAGACAACCCGTGGGATAGTTTGCCGACGTATCTCGAAACGATGTTCGAAGCGCTGGATCAATGACGCCAACGAACGGAGTCGCAACGATGACTTCGCCGGATTTTCGTAGGCAGCTTCGCTTTGCACTTTGGATGTTCGGAACAGTTGTGTTTGGCGTATTCGCGGCCATGGTTGTCAGCGGCTTCACTGCGGCTCGTGAAGCCGCTCGCGAGACCGTCTGCCGCGGGCGGATGTGCAAACTGCAACTCGCACTACGAAACTACCACGAAGTCTACGGCTCATTCCCACCAGCCTACATTGCGGATGCGGACGGCAAACCCATGCACAGCTGGCGGGTGCTGATTCTGCCGTACCTCGATGCCAATCATATCTACGTGCAATACCGGTTCGATGAGCCGTGGGACAGCCCGCACAACTTTGAACTGGCGCGAAAGTACGGCAATGAACACTTTCGCTGCGCCAGCAGCACAGCGCCGCCGGGATCACGGCTCACTAACTATGTCGCGATCGTCGGCCCCGGCACACCGTTTCCCGGCGCTGGCGTCACCACACTCGATGACCTGCACGACGGCAAGGAAAACACAATCCTGCTGGCGGAAATAGCGGAATCAAACATCCATTGGATGGAACCGCGGGATCTCAGAATCGACGAGATGAGTTTCCAACTCAATGACCGAAGGAAGCCGGGTCTGTCGAGTCCACATGATTTCGGTCCAGGCGTTGTGTTCGCGGATGCGATCACGACCTATCGCGTTGGCCATGGGGTGAAGCCAAAAACGTTACGGGCTCTGACCACAATTGCAGGCCGAGAGCCCGTAACGCGAAAATCGCTGATTCACCCTGATGGACCGCCGATCCATCTAAACGAATGACGTAAATTACTCATGCCAGCCGTGGGCGTCGCGGACGTCGATCATGGCTTTCAGAATATTGTTCCACGTCTGCGGGTCGCTCATCACCTTGTTGGGGAACATGCAGCCGTCCCAGCAGATGTGGCGGTAACGCTGGTGCGGCAGGCCGTCTTCCTTGAGCCAGTAACCGGCCCGCTTGACGATGTCGAGCTTGCCGTTCGGATCATTCGCGAGGCAGTGGCGGCCGGTCTTGTCGTGCGAGCCACTGCCATGCACCGTGGCGTCGTTCTGGGCGACATGGAAATCGACCGTCCACGGCCGCAGCGCATCCGTCAGCAGTTCGTAGGCGTCGTCGAACGATTCTTCGTCCTTCCAGTCGAACCCTTCGGGCAGCACGCGGTGCTCGGCGGCGTTGTAGCCCATCAGGTAGAGCAGTGTGTGGGCCATATCCGCCTGGAAACCGAGGGTTTCCGGACGGCCGACGCGTTCGAGCAGGTCGACCATGACGACCCAGCTGTGCATTCCGCCCCAGCAGATTTCCCCTTCCGCCGCGAGGACTTCGCCATAGTCTTCGGCGATATCGCACGCCATATCAAAAGTGTCCGCGATGCGGCGCTGATTGCCGATCGGGTCCTTCAGCCAGTCGGACGGACCACCGGCGGAGTCAATCCGCACCACGCCGTACGGACGAATGCCCATTTCACGTAGCGTCCGGGCGATCTGACAGCCCTTCTGCACCTGCTGCAAAAAGTTCTTGCGACCTTCGCCGGAATCCATTGCCGACCCGCCACCCGTCGGCGGCCACACCGGTGCCACGACCGAACCGATGTTG
>DASRYX010000374.1:0-2186 GCA_035686985.1 Planctomycetaceae bacterium
CAGTCTGCCCAAGGGAGCCGACACCAACCGCCTCACGTTCGCGCAGTGGCTGGTTGATTCCCGCAACCCACTCGTCGGCCGCGTGACGGCGAACCGTCACTGGCAGGCCTTCTTCGGCCGTGGGCTGGTCCGCACGATGGAAGACTTCGGTTATCAGGGTGAACTGCCGACGCATCCCGAACTGCTCGACTGGCTCGCGCTCGAGCTTCCCCGACAGCAATGGTCGATCAAAGAATTGCACCGGCTCATCGTGACAAGCGCGACCTACCGGCAATCGTCTACGGTCACGCCCGAACTCCTCGCGAAAGATGCGCCGAACCGCTGGCTCGCGCGCGGACCGCGCAGTCGGCTGGAAGCGGAACTCGTGCGCGATGTGGTGCTGTCCACGTGCGGGTTACTCTCCGACAAGATCGGCGGGCCGAGTGTCTTCCCGCCGCAGCCCGCGAACATCAGCACGGAAGGCGCGTACGGGCAACTCGCATGGAACACCAGTCCCGGCGAAGACCGTTACCGCCGCGGTCTCTACACCTTCGCCAAGCGCACGGCTCCGTATGCGATGTTCACGACGTTCGATGCCCCGAGCGGGGAAGCGTGCCTGCCGCGCCGCGAAGTCTCGAACACGCCGTTGCAGGCATTGACGCTCCTCAACGACGCTGTGTTCATGGAAGCGGCGCAGCAGCTCGGTCGCGAATGGGCCGCGCGCAACGGCTCGACATCCGAGAACGTCGCCGCGCTGTTTCGTCGTTGTCTCACCCGTCCGCCACGATCCGATGAACTTTCGGCCCTTGTCGCCTTCCATGAACAACAGGTGAAAAAGTTCACGGCGGATGAAGCGCTCGCGAAACAATTGACGGGCAGCAGCGACGGCCCAGTGGCAACGCAGGCGGCGTGGACCGCGACGGCCCGTGTGCTGTTGAACCTCGACGAAATGATCGGCAAAGAATAACGGACGCCCAGGGTTTCCGATCCCTGGGTCTCTTCAGTCGAAAGACATTCACCATGCATCCACTTCAAATCACCCGCCGGCATTTCTTTCAGGACTGCGGCGTCGGCGTCGGCAAGATGGCCCTCGCGTCGCTGATGACCCAAGGCGCGATGTCATCATCCGCGCGGGCTGAAACCGAGACCGCAGCGCTGGTGCCACAGTCGCCGCATTTCGCGCCGAAAGCGAAAACAGTGATCCATCTCTTCATGGCCGGCGCACCCAGCCAGCTCGATCTCTTCGACTACAAACCGAAGCTGGTCGAATACGCCGGGCGGTCGATTCCTCCGGAAGTCATCGGCGGCCAGCGCTACGCCTTCATCCGGTCCGACGCCGCCGCACTGGGGCCGGTGTTCAAGTTCGCCAAGCACGGTCGCTGCGGCACCGAACTCTCCGAAGCGCTGCCGGAACTCGCGAAGATCGTGGACGACATCTGTCTCGTACGATCGATCAAGACGGATCAGTTCAATCACGCGCCGGCTCAAATCTTCTTCAACACGGGCTTTGGTCAACCGGGGCGACCGAGCCTCGGGTCCTGGGTCACGTATGGTCTCGGCGCAGAGACGAACAACCTGCCCGCGTTCGTGGTGATGTCGACCGGCGCGGGGATCAGTGGTGGTGCGGCGAACTGGTCGAGCGGTTTTCTTCCCACAACGCACACCGGCGTGCGGTTCCGCAATCAGGGCGATGCGATTCTCAACGTCAGCAGTCCGCCCGGTGTCGATGCCGCGCTGCAGCGCGATTCACTCGATCTCGTCGGGGCGCTCAATCGCCGGCATCTCGATGTGCAGGGCGACCCGGAAATCGCCACGCGGATTGCGTCCTATGAAATGGCGTACCGCCTGCAGACCTCGGCTCCCGAGCTGATGGATCTCAAGAGCGAAACGAAAGAAACGCTGGAGATGTACGGAGCCGATCCCGACAAGCCATCGTTCGCACGGGCCTGTCTGCTCGCCCGGCGGATGGTCGAGCGCGGCGTGCGGTTCATCAACATCTACAACGAAGGCTGGGACGCCCATTCCGATGTGAAAGGGAACCTCACGCGGAACTGTGGTCTCACCGATAAAGCCTCGGCGGCTCTCGTGACGGACCTCAAACGCCGCGGCTTACTGGATGAAACGCTGGTCGTGTGGGGCGGCGAGTTCGGTCGCACGCCGATGGTGGAAACGAACGTCGCGCTCGGCCGCAGCCTGGGCCGCGATCA
>DASRYX010000375.1:0-2734 GCA_035686985.1 Planctomycetaceae bacterium
AGCGGTCCCTGTTCCTGCACCATCTTGCCGAGATTCTTCCCGCAGACGTATTCCATCACCAGGAAGTGAATCTCGGCTCCCCCTTCGATCTGCTTGTCGACATCGAAGGCTTTCACAATGTTGGGATGATTGAGCGATGCCACCGCCCGCGCTTCGCGATGGAATCGGCCCAAGTACGACGTATCCTGCACCTTGTTCGCCGGCAGGACTTTGATCGCACAGCGGCGTTCCATCATGATGTGCTCGGCGAGATACACCGCTGACATCTCCCCCGTGCCCAGGAGCGACAGCAGCCGGTACCGCCCGAGAATGAATCCCTTGTGCCGGCCCTGCAGCAGCTTCTCACTCTGCCACGACGTCAGCACCTTCCGTGACACGAGGGCATCGGCGATCGCAGCGGAATCACTGAGATTGATTCCGCTGCGTTGCAGATCTTCGAGCAGCGCGTCAAAGCGGTGAGCGTCGATCAAGCCGCTTTGCTTGACGCCGGCCAGAAAGCTCGCTGCGGTCAGTTTGAGACTCATGATGTCCACATCCTTCGCGGTCGGATGGCCCAGGCCAGATCGAACGGCGGCAAAATCAACAAGGGGATGAATGCAACCTGCGTGACTTAACCGAACACACTGTCGACGGGTCCTTCCGGACCAACACCGACGACTTTCAATTCATAGATCAATGTTTCACCCGCCAGGGGATGATTGGCGTCGAGCGTGACCTCATGCGGCTGAAACGAACGAATCCAGACATGCAGCGACTGCTTGTCGACCGTCGCCGTCAGTTGATCGCCGTCCGTGACGCGATCGGGCAGCCCACTGCGCGGCGCGGTCTGTTGCCACCGGGCTTCGCGATAGCCGAACGCCTGCTCGGGCATGACGGGAACGGTTTTCTGTTCGCCCACCCGCATGCCCAGCACCGCGCGATCGATTCCCTCGACAACATCGCCTGCACCGGCGATGAAACTCATCGGCTCGCGATGGTGCGAGGTCTCAATCACACAACGGTCCTGCGAGTAGGTGGTGTAATGCACCCGCACGCGGTCGCCTGGTTTCACAACATTGATCGCCATCATGGTTCCTACAGCAGATCCCCGAGGACATGCATGTTCCGATCGCGCCGCGAGGCAATCTCTTCGGCGAGCTGCAGCGCGTCATCCCGAAGGCCGGCGGATTCCAGCAGACCGACGAACTCGTCCAGCTTCTGGGCGGTCTTCGCCGTCGCTTGCGGATCGGCCTCATCATCCATGAGCTGCAGCGCCCGCTGCATCCACGGACGGAACGCCTGGAAGTTCTGCTGCAGCAGCTGCAGTCGTGCGAGCCGCTCGACGCACGCGCTGATGTCCGCTGGTGTCGCGCCGGGCATTTTTTCGGTCAGTGTCATCGCTCGCTGATAGAACGGCTCAGCCTCCGTCGTCCGGTTCAAAGCGATGAGCGCATCACCACACCGCAGGAGCGCGGGGCGCAGCGACGCATGATCGGTGCCGACGAGTCCTTCGCGCAGCTGCAGTTCCTGACGCGAGTAGGATTCCGCAGCCATATTGTCCCCGTGCTCGACAGCACAACGGGCGAGCACCGCGGCGAGGTCTGCCATGTCGGGAGCCGTCCGCTCGGGAAGCTCGTTGGCGATCCGGAAGCCTTTGTTCGCATACCGATCGGCGAGTTGCGCGTCGCCGCCCTCGAGCGCGACCTGTGCCCGCAGGCGATACGCCGTCACCAGTTCGGGATGCAGGTGGTCGCCGAGCGCCCGGAGCATCGACGACGCCCGCTGCAGCGCCGCGGATGCCAGCGGCCACTCACCGGCGGCGGCGAGTGTTTCGCCATCAACGAGCTGCGCCAACGCCAGATCGAGATCATTGGTGTCGGCGGCACCGTCGAGTTCCCGGACGGCTAACGTGCTATGTCGTCGCGCTCCGATCACATCTTTCCGGGCCAACGCAATCCGCGCGAGGAGACGATGTGTCGCCGATAACAACGCATCACGGCGCGGCGTCAGCTCTTCCTGCATCAGCAACGCCATCTGTGCCAGCCGATCCGCGTTGGCGATGCGTCCCCGCCCCAGACAGACCCGCGCCTGCGCACACAGTACCAGCGCGACCTGCGGATGACGCGGCCCGAAAGCCTCTTCGAAGATCCGCTGCGCTTCATCCAGTAGTGGCTCGGCTTCCGCCCATTTGCCGCGGTGAACCAGCACATCGGCGAGCATCCGCAACGACTTCGCCAATTGCGGATGTTTTTCTGAAAGCCTCGGCCGACGAATGGCGAGGGCTTCGCGGAAACACCGCTCGCTTTGACTCCACGCCCCGATCGCCAGCCGGATCTCGCCCAGTTCGATGAGGGACTGCGCCACCAGCGGATGGTTCTCCATCAGCCGCGTCTGCGCGATCTTCAAAGCCCGTTGGCTGTTGGCCTCAGCCTGTGCATATCGCCGTTGCTGCCGCTGACAGACCGACAGGTTGTGCAAAGGGGCGATCAACCGGGCATCGCTCGTACCGAGCATGCGTTCCAGCGAGACCAGATTCCGGCGGAACAACCGCTCAGCGAGCAGATAACCACGCTGCGACAGATGCAGCGCGGCAAGATTATTGCGTGTCCGCAACACGTCCGCGTGATCGTCGGGGAGTTGACCGAAGAGCAACGCCGCTGCGGTCCGCCCCGCCGCCCACGCCTCGTCGTATCGTTCCTGCGCGAAGTAGACTTCGGTGAGTTGATTGCTCGCCTGCGCGAATTCGATTGTAGTA
>DASRYX010000376.1:0-2499 GCA_035686985.1 Planctomycetaceae bacterium
CAACATCGCGTCCGCAAAAAGCCATTGGACCTGGCACAAATCCAATGGCAAGGCAGAGCCGCACACAGGATCGAGTGGGAGAAGTGTATCAAGATTCACGAGGAAGTCTACTCGGTTTTCTCGAGATTCCTGTCGCGATCACGCCTGAACTCGTTTCAAACCGTTTAGGGGATGGTGATTACGAATGTAACGAACACGCCGCCGACGAGAGCGGAGGGCAGTGCAAAGTGGTCGATGCAAAGTGAAAAGTGCGAAAACGAAGACGCACCTTGAAGCGCTTCCTGCACTTTGCACTTTGCATTTTTCACTCATCACTTTGCACTGCCTTGAACCCACTGCAACCGTGGCAAAATCGCTGTAGGACGAGAATCGTCCCGCTGGTAAAATTCCGAACGAATCGCACCGTCAGGGAGGACGTGTCATGTCGTTGCTCGAGTGTGTTGGCCTCGTGAAACAGTATCCGCGGCGGGCCAAGAAGGCCGTGGATGGCGTCAGTTTTCACATCGAGACCGGCGAAATCGTCGGCCTGCTCGGTCCCAACGGCGCGGGCAAAACCACCAGCTTCCGCATGACGTGCGGCCTCGTCGCCCCCACCGCCGGGCGGGTGCTGTTCAACGGCGTGGACGTCACCTACTGGCCGCTCTACCGTCGGGCGCAGCAGGGAATGGGCTATCTCCCGCAGGACACCAGCATCTTCGCGAAGCTGTCGGTCGAGCAGAACATCATCGCGGTGCTGGAATTTCTGCCGTTGAGTTACCGCGATCGCATGGCACGCTGCAACGATCTGCTCGGTCAATTCGGCCTGACGGACAAACGCCGGCAAACCTCGGGCACGCTCTCCGGCGGGGAAAAACGCCGGCTGGAAATCGCCCGCTGCCTCGCGACGAAGCCGAAGCTGATCCTGCTCGACGAACCGTTCACCGGGATTGACCCCGTCACGATTCACAGCATTCAGGACATCATCTTCGAACTGCGGAACAGCGGGATTTCGATCCTGCTCACCGACCACCGCGAACGCGAAACGCTGGCGATCACCGACCGCAGCTACATCGTCTACGAAGGCAAAGTCCTCTGCAGCGGCAACGCGGAAACCGTCCTCCGCGACGAGCAGGCCATGAAGTTCTACTTCGGTAAACGCTTCGACGCCGACTCGATCATCGAAAGCAAAGGCGCCTTCAACCGCGCCGCGTGACGAGAACCCGCTGGACGTTCGCGTCAGTGCAGGTGCTCTCATTCCGCACAAGCAGTGCGGTCGACCACACTTCGGCGATTGTCGCGGTGGTCGCCATCACGGTGCAACTCGCGGATTGATGGATGAGCGGCGTGTCCGTCACCGGATCGATCACATCGCGCGGTGTCAATGAGGAGACCGCCGAGGTCGACATGCCCGCGTCACACAACGACCATTCGGCGACGATTTGCGATTCATCGGCGTAATGCCGGATGGCGATCGGCCAGCCAGCGGCGTCTGGCGGAGGACTGCTCGCGACGACGGAACTTGTCCCCGCATGCAGACACGCGGATTCGATACCGTATTGCTGCGTGATCGCGAGCGCCCGATCGATCGCGTAGCCCTTGCCGTAACCACCGAAGTCAAACGTGATGCCGTTGATAAATCGCGTGATCGTCTGGTTGATTTCGTCAAATTGAACTGCGCTCCACCGCTGCTCACTGGTGAGTCCCGCGCCAGTCGAACCGATGGTGATATCAAACGCTGTGGCGGTTCGTTCGTACCAGTCACGGCATTCGATGAGGATCGCGAACAATTCCGGCGCGGCGCGAAACGGCAAGCCGGTGGGTGCGTGATTCAACCGAAACACCTCGCTCGCGGGATCAAACCGGGACAGCATCCGCTCCACGCGGGTGATTTCATCGAGCGCCAATTCCGCCACAGCGGCGAGATGTTGCCGGTCGTCGCCGCACAGAAAGACTTCGCACCAGCACCGCATCGCGGCGCGACCGGCGCGGTAGATGGTTGGCGTCATGTGTTGCCCTTTGTGTGCCACTGGCTCCGGCAGTGTCTTCTCTTTTCATCGAACACAAGACGCACTGGCAGAGTCAGTGGCACACAAATCAACGGGCTGCTAATGGTGCATACTTTCGCACGATTTCACGGGCGCTGCGGAGTCCATCCACTGCGGCGCTCACGATGCCGCCGGCGTAACCGGCGCCTTCACCCACCGGATACAGCCCGGCAATGTTGGGGCATTGGCGGGATTGCAGGTCGCGCTCGATCCGCACCGGGGCGCTGCCGCGCATCTCGGGGCCGACAAGAATCGCGTGCTTCAAGAAGTCGCCGCGCAGTTTTTTGTCTAACAGCGGCATCCCGTTCTTCAACGCGGTAATGACCACCGATGGCAGGACGCTGTCGAGCTTCGCCGGGGTCACGCCGCGCTGATAACTGCATTCGTAATGACTCGACGGCGACGGCGTCTGGCCCGACAGAAACTCCCGCGCGGATTGAATCGGCGAGTGATAATTTCCGCCCGTCAATTGGAA
>DASRYX010000377.1:0-10980 GCA_035686985.1 Planctomycetaceae bacterium
GGAAACAGCACAGACGGCGGTCGAAAACCCCGGGGAAACGTATGCGCCGTTGGTGGGCGCGCTGAAAACGCTCGAAAGCAATCTCGAAACCGAAGACTCCCGCCGCAAGCCGTTTCCTGCCACCAGCACCGGTCGTCGCACCGCTTTCGCGCGGTGGCTCACCGATCCGGCCAACCCGTTGCCGGCGCGGGTCGCCGTGAATCATCTCTGGGGCCGGCACTTCGGCCGCGCGCTCGTGCCGACGGTCTTCGACTTCGGCCGCAAAGGCACGCCACCAACACATCCTGAGTTGTTGGACTGGCTCGCCGTTGAGTTGGTGGACCACAACTGGAGCATGAAGCATATTCACCGGTTGATCGTCACCTCGCGGGCCTATCGCTTGTCATCCTCGAATGCGGAGGTCGCTACGGTGAACGTGAGGCTCGATCCGGACAACCACTTTCTCTGGCGATTTCATCCCCGTCGCATGGAAGCCCAACTCGTGCGGGACAGTCTTCTCGCTCTGTCCGGTGAACTTGATCTCACACTTGGCGGGCCGTCGGTTCCGGTCAATCAGGAGTCCCGTCGCCGCAGTCTGTACTACGTCCACTCGCACAACGAACACCAGAAATTCCTCAGCACGTTTGATGACGCGAACGTGCTCGAGTGTTATCGCCGCGCGGAGAGCATTGTCCCGCAGCAGGCCCTCGCGCTGGAGAACAGCCCGCTGGCCAGCATCGCGGCCGAAAAAATCGTCCAGCGAGTTGCCGCGACCGACACCGATGCATTTCTGCGGGCCGGTTTTGCGATGATCCTCGGCGTGACACCGCAGGATGAGGAACTGGCGGTCAGTCGCGAGGCGCTGACCGAATGGACCACACAGGCCCGCGCGGCCCAGCGGGCGGATCCCGAACGTCACGCGCGCACGCAATTCGTGCAGGCCTTGTTGAATCACAACGACTTCATTGTCATCCGATAGCTTTGCGTCGACATCATTGGAAAGAACCACCATGCGCGGCCGAGTTGCGGGTTTGTGTCTGCTGATGGCCGGCTGTCAGGCGGCGACGCCCCCGGCATCATCGCCACCGGCTACAACACCGAACCCCACAGCCGTCACGCCGACGATCACCCCCGGAGAACCCGATACGCCGTTCACGTTGGAAGGGGATTTCCGCCAACTCGCGCGGGCCGATTTCGACGCCTTCGCCGCCGAGGACACCACCTGGACCGACACCGCCGAGGGCGTCGCCTGCAGCGGAAAGCCCCGCGGTTATCTGTACTCGCGCGACACGTTCACCAACTTCACGTGGCGACTCGAATACCGCTTTCCGCGGCCGGACAATCTGACCGATGAAGCGAAGTTCAAAGGCAACACGGGCTTCATGATCTACATCACCGGCGAGCACAAAATCTGGCCGGTCAGCCTCGAAGTGCAGGGCAAGCACGTGCAGATGGGCATGATCAAGGAAAACGGCGGCGCGAGTGCTCCGACGGTCGAAGATCATCCCGAAGTCCGCGAATCAGCCCGTAAGCCCGTTGGCCAGTGGAACCGTCTGGAGATCGTCAGCAAAGACGGTGAATTGACGGTCGCGCTCAACGATCAGCCGTTATCTCACAGCGGCCCCGCGTTTTTGAGTTCCGGTTCGATCGGCATTCAGGCCGAAGATTTTCCGTTTGAAGTCCGCCGGATGCGAATTCGGATTGATCCGTGATCACGCCGCGGGAGATGTTGAAGATGCGATCTATTCGCTGCCTCGAAATCGCCGTTATCGTGCTCGGTCTGGCGTCACTGATGGATGCCGCGCCGAAACGGCCGGGCTCTCAGAGTGCGGCCCAGAAACGTGATGAGCAGCGCGAGAACGAAGCAGTTCGCAAGGCGCAGGATCATCTCAAAGATGTCGAGAAAGAGGCGAAGAACGCCGAAGACGAGTTGCGCGACGCTCAGCAGCGCGTGCGACAGGCGGTGAGTCAGCGCCAGTCGGCCGCGGCGGCACTGCAGAAGACGATCGAGCGCCTCGAAAGCGAGCACGCTGATCTGACCGGCCTGACAGCGGCTCGGCGCGAATTCAAGGCGGCGCAGGCGGCGTTCGATAATCAGGCCGCGCCCGTCCGAAAGGCGCTGCAGTCACAGGCTGAGTTCCAAGCCGCCCAGCAGACGCTCGCGCGCGTCAAGGAAAAGATGAAGTCGGCGGACAAGGACGCCGTCGTCGATCGCGCGCAACTGGCCAGGGAGTTCGCGACGGCGACCGCCGACCTGCGGGAACTGGAACAGGCGGCGTTCCGACGCGAGGCGAATCTCATCGCGCTGCAGACCAACATTGACCAGTCACAAAGCCGTGTACAGCAGGCCGTCGACAAGTTCGAAAAGGCGGTCGAGCGCGACCGTGATCTGAAAGCCGCCCGCGCTACCTTCGACAACGCCAAGACCGCCGAAGATCGCGCCGAACAGGCGGTCACCAAAGCCGCGCGGGAAGTCACGTCCTTGCGGGCAAAAATCGCCCAGGCAACACAGCAACTGCAGCAAAAAAAGCTGCAAGACCAGCGCGACGATAACCGCGGGAAGAACCGGGGAAAGAACTAACGGAAGCCCAGGGATTGCATCCCTGGGTCTTATCTCCGACTGCACAACACGAGCGCCGCCGCAATAATGAAATCAATCACAAATCGATACCGCCACACGCGGACGCAAAACCGCGGCGACCGCAGAATCGCCCGCGCGGCCAGCACGAGATACAGATTCGACGCAAACAGAAACGCAAAGTGCACCACGACCGCCAGCGGCAAAGCCAGCACCGCGGTTGCCGCGTCCAGTTTCTGAATCAGGTTCATCGCGACGGTATGCCCGAACGCGGCCGCCCCGCAAAAATGAGCCAGCCACCAGGTCGCCATCACCGGGCGGAATAACCATGAACTGTGCGGCAACAACGCCGCCATCGCCAAAGCGAACGGGATCTGCTTCCGCGACGGTTCCACGGGCTGCGACGGCGGCGGTCCCCCCAACCAGCCCATTGACGCCTGCGCCGCCATCTTGGCAATCATGATCGCCGCCCGGCCCGACACGATCGTGATGAAGAGCGCGGCCGCGGCCAGCATCGGGCGATGCTTGGCGATCCCCACCAGCACGAAGATCGCCCCGGCCACCGGTGCGAAAAAGCCAATGAAGAACGCCGCGAGCAACCCCAGCGTGGTCTCGAAAGTGACATGCACCTCGATCGGTCCGCGCTCGATCGCGGGTTCATTTTCCACGGCAAGGCTGGCGACAGACACGAGAGGCGGATCCTGTCGGAACACAACGGGAACCCGTTCACGGTAACGCGGGGCTCCTGTTGCATCAATCCGATTCTGCCGGCGATCGCGAGGGCAACGTCCCGCAGAGGAAAGACACTGAGCCGTCGACGGTTGCATCGTGCTGGTGGTTTGTTAGCATACGGCAAAGAAGGATTAGTGCCGAAGTGGACTAATTTTTCTCCTTCCTGTCCCAACCAGGCGGGAGCGACCGGACGTTTGACGACCGGAAGCTGAATCGGGGATTGACCTTCGGTTTTCGTTTCGTAAAACCGCAAGGTGGTTCGATCTGCTGTCTCCATCGTATTCGCGGGCATTGAGAATGGAATTCGTGCTGGCGGGATTTATGGCGCTTTTCTGCGGCATCTGCCGCGGTACGCGCCGGCTGATGAACGCGCTGGGAATCGAAGGCGGCGGCCAGCCGTGTCCGGTTCCCGTTCGTCATGGCGATCCGTCAGACCCGCACTCCGCTGCGGCGTGGCGGTCCCGGCTCGCTGCCGGTCGCTGTTGCTGCGGCGGTATCGATCCGCCGCCCGGTCCTTGCGGGCGGCGCCCCTCGGCAATCGACTGGTAATCCACGCTTCATCTTGTCGGCCGGAAACAGGCAGGAATCCATGGGGAATCCTGCCGGGGTGTGATGGTGCGCTCTTGCCGCTTGTCAGATTCAGGTGGCGATCATGTCCGAAGCGGTGGTGGGTGCGATCGCGCTGGCGATCGGCGCTGCGATTGGCTATTTCATCGAGCGCGCCATTCGGGGCGGGGCTTACAAGTCCCGTGACGAGATTCTTGAGCAGGCCACGCGCGACGCGGACAACGTCCGCAAAGCCGGCGAGCTGGCCGCCAAGGAAGAGGGCCTCCGCCGTCGCGAGGAAATCGAGAAAGAGCTCCAGTCAACCCGCGACGAACTGCGCCAGCACGAGCGCCATCTCGACAAGCGTGAAAATTCGCTGGAAGAGCTCCAGGAAGACATCATCAAGAAGGAGCGGATGCTGGAAACCACCCAGCAGAAGCTGACCGAAAAATCAAAGTCGGTCGATGCGCGCGAGAAGGAACTCGACAAGTCGCTGAAGCAGGTGCAGGACCAGCTCTACAAAGTCAGCGGCCTCGATCCGAAGACCGCGACCGACATGCTGCTCGAACGGCTCGACCGCGAGCTGCAGGCAGAAACCGGCGCGCTGGTGATGAAGCAGGAGCAGGAACTCAAACTGCAGTCCGAGAAGATGGCCCGCGAAATCCTCGGCATGGCGATCCAGCGTTACGCTTCAGCCCATACGTCGGAAACCACGGTTTCCACGATCGACATCCCGAACGATGAGCTGAAAGGCCGCATCATTGGGCGCGAAGGCCGGAACATCCGCGCCTTTGAAAAAGCCACCGGCGTGGATGTCATTGTTGATGACACGCCCGGTGTGGTCGTCGTGTCGGCCTTCGACAGCGTTCGCCGCGAAACGGCCAAGCAGGCCCTGAACAAGTTGATCCAGGACGGCCGCATTCATCCTACGCGGATCGACGAAATCGTTGCCGAAACGCAGAAGGAAATGGACGCGTTCATCCGTCGCAGCGGTCAGGAAGCCGCGCAGGAAGCCGGCGTCCCCAATCTGCACGAGAAGCTGCTCGACCTGATGGGCCGCCTGCACTTCCGCACGAGTTACAGCCAGAACGTGCTGCGGCATTCGATCGAAGTCGCCCACCTCACCGGCTTGCTCGCGGAGCAGCTCGGACTCAACGGCACGCTCGCGCGGCGTTGCGGTTTCCTGCACGACATCGGTAAGGCCGCCGATCATGAGATGGAAGGCGGTCACCCCGCCGTCGGTGCTGAACTGCTCAAGCGCTACGGTGAGAAAGCCGAGATCGTGCACGCGGCCCGTGGTCACCACGATGACATCCGCGTCGATTACATCTACACCGTGCTCGTCGCCGCCGCGGATGCCTGCTCGGCGTCCCGTCCTGGTGCCCGTCGCGAAACGCTCGAGAAGTACGTTCGCCGGTTGGAAGAACTCGAAGCCATCGCGTGCGGTTTTCCCGGTGTGGATCAGGCGTATGCCGTGCAGGCCGGCCGTGAGATCCGCGTGATTGTCGATCCGACCGAGATCAACGATCGCGAAGCTGCGAAAATGTGCCGCGACATCGCCACCGCGATCGAGCAGTCGCTCACGTATCCCGGTGAAGTGAAAGTTACGGTGCTGCGCGAAACGAAAGTCGTCGAATACGCCCGGTAACACGCTTGCGGTTTCGCGCCGCGTGCGATCGCCTGTCACACGCGGGCTCGCGCTCCGGCTTGTTCAAACGCGCGGTGCAGCTTCTCGTAGCACTTTTCCGCGGCGAGCAGCGGGTTGTATCCCGGCTTGTTGAAGACCTGCGCGCTGACTTCCACCACGACCGGCCCGCGGTAGCCGTGCTGTTTCAAGAGCTGCAGGTAGGCGGGGTAATCGATGTCGCCGTCGCCGGGCAGCGCGAACTCGGTCTTTCCATCGACGGTGACGTTGTCTTTGATGTGCACGAAGACCGCTTCGCCGATCAACGGCTGCACACACTCTTTCAGCGCGAGCCCCTGCCGCTGATAGTGGCTGTAATCGAAGACCGCCTTGATCCAGCGGCTGCGGACCTGCTGCACTAACCAGGCGCAATCATCGGGCCGATGCAGTGTGCCGCTGATATGCGGTTTGATCGCGATTACCACTCGCGACTTGGCGGCGACATCCTCCCAGTCGCGCAGACGTTCGACCATCACTTCACGATTCTGCGGCCAGAGGTCGGGCTTGCCGCCCAGCACCGTTTCGATGAGCGGCGGCGTGTCACCGCCGAGATCATGCGCCAGTTCCGCGGCTCGTTTCAGCCGGTCCAGATTTTCCGCGTGGACATTCTCGGGAGCAACGAGCGCGAGGTTTTCCATTAAGGCGGGCAGGTCGAGCGCGTGCTCGACGAGCTGTTCGCGGAAGTCCTTGCGCTCATCGCGTGTCAGCGTACTGGGGTCACACGGCCAGTCTTTAAGGCAGACGAGTTCAACGCCGCTGTAACCGATGTCCGCGCAAACCTTAAGCGCTCGTGGCACCGGGACGGTCTTCATCCCGTACAGGCTGAAGCCAAACGCCAGCGGCGCGGCGAGCTCGCACGCCTGGGAAAGTGCCGGCGCGGCACTCCACACCAGTCCGGCTGCGCCGATCTGCCGCAGGGCCTGCCGTCGTGTGTATGCCATCAAAATCTCTCTCCGGGGATTGTGTGGCGGTGATCATACCAACATTTCGGGCGGTGAGGTCAGGTCAGATGGCGATGCGAGCCTCGCTCAAACGCCTTTTGCTCGATCAATGAACGCCTCCATAGAAGGGGCAAATCTGATCTCTCGGCTCCCCGACTTGAATGTCAGGCTAAACAAGACGCAGAGTGCGACGGCTGTCTGCCAAGATGGCATTTTTGCCATGGGGCGGCATTCGGCTGAAAGGCGTTATCTCATTAATGTGATTGAGTTTGCAGTGTGTTCGTGGCTGTCGGTATGCGAATTGCTTCACGCCCTGACGCAATTCGCGGTGCGCACAAATTGTCGTTCAGGCCGCCTGAGCGACGCTGCCGCCGTGACTGGATCAACTGTCGTCCGCTGTGCTCCAGCGTGCGGCGGCATCGCAAAACCTGATGACGTGCCTGCTGGTTGAGGAGAAACTGTGGCCAAGCTGATTAGTTTCGACGAAGACGTTCGCAAGAGCCTGCTGGGGGGAGTCTCCAAGCTGGCTCGCGCCGTGAAAAGCACGCTCGGACCGCGCGGTCGGAACGCCGTGCTCGACAAGGGCTGGGGTTCACCCAAGGTGACCAAGGACGGCGTGACCGTCGCCCAGGACATTGAACTCGAGTGCAAGTTCGAGAACCTCGGTGCTCAACTCGTCAAGGAAGCCGCCTCGAAGACCAGCGATGTTGCCGGTGACGGCACCACCACCGCGACCGTCCTCGCCGAAGCGATCTTCAAGGACGGTCTCCGCTTCATCGCCGCCGGCGCGGACCCGATGGCACTGAGCCGCGGCGTGCAGAAGGCCGTCGACGCCGTCGTCGCCGAACTGAAGAAACTCGCGAAGCCGGTCGAAGCGAAAGATCGCAAGGCGGTGGAAACCGTCGCGACGATCGCCGGAAACAACGACAAGGAAATCGGCCAGATCCTCGCCGACGCGCTGCTCAAGGTCGGTAAAGATGGCGTGATCACTGTCGAAGAAGGCCGCCAGGTCTCGACCGAAGTTGATCTCGTCGAAGGGATGCAGTTCGAACGTGGTTACCTCTCGCCGCATTTTGTCACCGACCAGGATGACCAGATCTGCGAGATGGAAAACGCCTACATCCTGATCTACGAAGAAAAAATCAGCTCGGCGAAGGCCCTCGTGCCGCTGCTCGAGAAGGTTTCCAAGAACAATCTCTCGCTGGTGATCATTGCCGAAGACGTCGAAGGCGAAGCCCTCGCGACGCTCGTCGTCAACAAGATGCGCGGCATCATCAAGGTTGTCGCCGTCAAGGCTCCGGGATACGGCGACCGCCGCAAAGCCCAGCTCGAAGACATTGCCATCCTCACCGGTGGCAAGGCGATCTTCAAAGACCTCGGCATCAAGCTGGAGAACGTTGAAATCAGCGATCTCGGCAAAGCCAAGAAGCTCAAGGTTGATGCGGAAAACACCACGATCGTCCAAGGTGCTGGCAAGAAGGCCGACATCGAAGGTCGGGCTGAGATGATCCGCAAGGAAATCACCAAGACCGACAGCGAGTACGACAAGGAAAAGCTGCAGGAACGCCTGGCGAATCTCGCCGGTGGTGTGGCCCAGATCAGTGTCGGTGCTCACACCGAAACGGAAATGAAGGAACGCAAAGACCTGATCGACGATGCCCTCGCGGCCACCCGCGCGGCGATCGAAGAAGGTGTCGTTCCCGGCGGCGGCGTCGCCCTGCTGCGGTGTCTCCCGGCCGTTGACAAGCTGAAGCTCGAAGGGGACGAACAGCACGGGGCCTCCCTCGTGAAGCAAGTCCTGTCGATGCCGCTGAAGACGATTGCCGAGAACGCCGGTCTCGATGGTGCCGTGGTTGCGAACCACGTCAGCAAGTCGAAGGACAAGAACCACGGCTATGACGCGCTGAATGAGCGCTACGGCGACATGTTCGAGTTCGGCGTCGTCGACCCGACCAAGGTCGTCCGCTCGGCTCTGCAGAACGCGGCGAGCGTCGCCAGCCTGCTCCTCACCACCGAGTCCATCATCGTCGAAGCCCCGAAGCCGAAAGAAGCGGCCGGTGACCACGACCATCATCACGATGGCGGCGGCATGGGTGGAATGGGCGGTATGGGAATGGGTGGCATGGGCGGAATGGGTGGCATGGACATGGGCGGAATGGGCGGCTTCTAAGTGGTTGATGGTTCATGGCGAATGGTCCATGGCCAGAAACGATTTGCTTCCTGCGCTTGCGATTAGCGGATCACCAAGTCCGCGATGCTGAATAAAACCACAAAACACGAATCACTCAACTTCGGAGAGAGACGAATGAGCTTGAAGCCTTTGGATGACCGCGTTGTTGTCGAACCGTTGACCGCGGAAGCCAAGACCGCCGGCGGCATCGTGCTGCCGGAAACGGCCAAGGAAAAGCCCCAGCGCGGCAAGGTCGTCGCGGTCGGCCCCGGCCGGTTGCTCGACTCCGGCGACCGTCATCCGATCGCCCTCAAGGTCGGCGATGAAGTCCTGTTCGCCAAGTACGGCGGGACCGAAATCGAAATCGACGGCAAGGAAGTCAAGATCCTGCGGGAATCGGACATCCTCGCGAAGGTGACCGCATAGTGAGTAGTGGGGAATAAGTAGAGAGTAGAGATTCGACAAGGGTCTCTACTCCGACTTGTCCGGTCTACTTTCCACTTTCTACCACCTACTATCTCATTCGGAGTGCTCCATTGGCTAAGCAACTGCTCTTTGACGATCGCGCGCGGCTGAAGCTGCAGCGCGGCGTGGATACGCTCGCTCAGGCCGTCGCCGTCACCATGGGACCGACCGGCCGCAATGTCATCATCGACAAGTCGTTCGGCAACCCGGTCGTCACCAAAGACGGCGTTACGGTGTCGAAGGAAGTCGAACTCGATGACCCGTTCGAACACATGGGCGCCAAGCTCGTGAACGAAGTGGCGTCGAAGACCAGCGACATCGCCGGCGACGGCACCACCACCGCTACCGTGCTGGCCCGCGCCATCTACGGCGAAGGCCTCCGTGGGCTGACTCTCGGGGCGAACCCGACTGTCGTCCGCAAGGGGATCGACAAGGCTGTCGAAGCTGCGATCACCGTGCTGGAAAACATGGCCAAGCCGGTCAGCTCGAAGGCCGAAATCGCCCAGGTCGGTGCGATCTCCGCCAACAGCGACAAGGAAATCGGCAACCTCATCGCCGACGCGATGGAAAAGGTCGGCCGCGATGGTGTGATCACCGTCGAAGAAGGCAAGGGGAACAGCACGACCCTCGAACTCGCCGAAGGGATGCAGTTCGATAAGGGGTATGTGTCGCCGTACTTCGTGACCAATCCGGACGAGATGAAGGCAATCCTCACCGATTGCTACATCCTGCTGTTTGAGAAGAAGATCTCGAGCCTGCGGGAATTCGTCCCGGTCCTCGAAAAGGTCGCCCAGAAAGGCAAGCCGCTGCTCGTCGTGGCGGAAGATGTCGATGGCGAAGCGCTGACGGCGCTCGTCGTTAACAAGCTCCGCGGTGTGCTCAACATCTGCGCGGTGAAGGCTCCGGGCTTCGGTGACCGCCGCAAGGCGATGATGGGCGACATGGCCACCCTCACCGGCGGCACGCTCATCAGCGAAGACCTCGGCATCAAGCTTGAAAGCGTCGAGCTCCAGCATCTCGGCCGGGCCAAGCGCGTCGAAGTCGGCAAGGACGACTGCACGATCATCGAAGGCGGCGGCGAATCGGAAGCCATTAAGGCCCGCGTCGACCAGATCCGCAAGCAGATCGAAGGGACGGACAGCGAGTACGATCGCGAAAAGTTCCAGGAACGGCTCGCGAAGCTGACCGGCGGCGTGGCGATCATCTCCGTCGGTGCGGCCACCGAAGCCGAAATGAAGCAGACCAAGGCCCGCATGGAAGACGCGCTGCACGCGACCCGTGCCGCCGTCGAAGAAGGCATCCTGCCCGGCGGTGGCGTCGCGCTGCTGCGGTGCATCGACGCCGTCAGCGAAGTGAAGGCCAAGGGTGACGAAAAGATCGGCGTGGCGATTGTCGCCCGCGCGCTCGAAGCCCCGATTCGCCAGATCGTCAACAACTGCGGTCTCGACGGTTCGGTCGTCGCCGACGAAGTCCGGTCGATGGACAAGAACAAGGGGTTCGATGCGAACACCCGCGAATACGTCGACATGTTCAAAGCCGGGATCATCGACCCGGCGAAGGTCGTGAAGAACGCCCTGTTGAACGCGTCGTCGATCGCCGGGCTGATGCTGACGACCCAGGTTCTCGTCACCCGCACCGACGAAGCCGGCTCGGACAAGAAGAAACCCACAGTTGAAGGCGCGGTGAAGTAACTACTCACCAGCCCGAAGCGCTAGCGCCGGGTCGCATTTTCAACGGAAGGATCCGATCAAACGAAGCCCGGTTTCTCCCCAGAAGCCGGGCTTCTGTTTGCCTGACAGGACCACCAGAAGGCGATCACCGCGAACTTTGGCATCCGCTAAGCGCAAGCGAATTGGTTGTCCTCTTCTGTCCCTTAGCCATGGAC
>DASRYX010000378.1:0-2371 GCA_035686985.1 Planctomycetaceae bacterium
GGTCTGGGCATTTCGACGATCTCTCCGCGCACGAGTTCCACGGGGACGTCGATGTCGACGGCAGCAAACTCGGCGGCAGTCATCGGGGCTGTCGCGATGGTTGCCATGCTCTCTTGTCCTCTGTCACCAATCCTTGAGTCCGGTATTACAACATCTCGCGCACATCGGTCACCGCGCCGGTGATGGCGGCGGCGGCGACCATCGCGGGGCTCATGAGCAGCGTGCGGCCAGTGGGGCTCCCCTGGCGGCCTTTGAAGTTGCGGTTGCTCGACGACGCGCAGACCTCGCGGCCTTTGAGCTTGTCCGGGTTCATCGCCAGGCACATCGAACACCCGGCTTCGCGCCATTCAAAGCCCGCGGCGGAGAAGATCTTGTCGAGACCTTCCTGCATCGCCTGAATCCGCACCTGCTGCGAGCCCGGCACGACGAGCGCCTTCACGCCCTTGGCGACGTGTTTCCCCTGCACGATCGCGGCGGCTTCACGCAGGTCGCTGATACGCCCGTTGGTGCAGGAACCGATGAACGCCACGTCAATCTTCTGGCCCTTGATCGGCGTGTTCTCTTTCAGGCTCATGTACTCGAACGCTTCCTGCACGCCCTTCTGGTCATCCTTCGCGAAGGACGCCACGGCGGGCAGGAGTTCGCCGACGCCGATCGCTTGAGCGGGGTTGATGCCCCACGTCACCGTCGGTTCGATCGTGCTGCCATCAAACACCACGTGGTCATCGAACTCGGCGTCGGGAGCCGAGGCGAGACTCAACCACCACTGGGCGGCTTTGTCGAATTCGGACTCCTTCGGTGCGAATGGGCGGCCCTTGATGTAATCGACAGTCGTTTGATCCGGATTGATATAACCGCACCGCGCACCCCCTTCGATGCTCATATTGCAGACGGTCATCCGCTCTTCCATCGACATGCGATCGAAGACTTCCCCGGCGTATTCGTAGGCGTAACCGACACCGCCCTGCACGCCGAGCTTGCGGATGATGTGCAGGATCACGTCCTTGGCGAAGACGCCCGGCCGCAGTTTGCCGGTGACTTCGATGCGGCGGACTTTCGGCCGGCTCATGGCGAGCGTTTGTGTCGCCAACACGTCGGCGACCTGACTCGTGCCGATGCCGAACGCGATCGCTCCGAACGCGCCGTGCGTACTGGTGTGGCTGTCACCGCAGGCGATCGTCATCCCCGGTTGTGTGAGGCCTTGTTCTGGCCCGACGATGTGCACCACGCCCTGACGGTTATCGTCGATGTTGAACAGCTTCACGCCGAACTCGCGGCAGTTCTGTTCAATCGCCGACATCATCTGCTCGGCGAGAACGTCCAGAAAGGGCCGGGCCTGGTTGTCGGTCGGAACGATGTGGTCGACGGTCGCGACGGTCCGCTCGGGATACGGCACCTTCAGCCCGCGCTCCCGCAGGATGGCGAACGCCTGCGGGCTGGTCACTTCGTGAATGAGATGCAGGCCGATGAAGAGTTGCGTCTGCCCCGAAGACAACGTGCGGACGGAGTGCAGATCCCAGACTTTGTTGAACAGGTTGCGGCGGTCGGACATGGGTTCCATCTCGTGAATCAGAAGGCGGGAGAGCTATTGTTGATTGTATCCGCCGGAGAAAGCATCTTCTGCGGCGAAAATCGGAAATTTAGAAAGCAAAGAGCGGAACCACGGAATACACGGACGAAGAATGAAGCCAGGAGATCCTAATTCCTCTTTCCGTGTATTCCGTGGTTCCTCCTCCTTGGAATTCTTTCACACGCCGGCGAGAAACGCTTCGATCCGGTTCAGGCCGGTTTCCAGAATGTCCAGGCTGGTGGCGAAGGAGAGCCGGACGTAGCCGGGAGCGCCGAATGCATCGCCGGTGACGAGCGCGACGTGGGCTTGCTCCAGCAGGGCCGTGCAGAAGTCGGTGGCGTTGTGCACGATCTTGCCGCCGCCGAGCTTCTTACCGAACGAGGCACTCACATTGAAAAACGCATAAAACGCGCCGCCGGGTTGCGCGAACGTCAGCCCGAACTTCGACCGCATCGCTTCCAGCCGGCCCATCACGTAGTTCCGGCGTTTTTCGAATTCGACCCGCATCGACTCTACGCTTTCCTGCGGGCCGTCCAGCGCCGCGACGGCGGCATACTGGCTGATGCTGCACGGGTTGGACGTTTCCTGACTTTGCAGGTTGTCCATCGCCTTGATGATGTCTACAGGGCCGACAGTCCAGCCGATGCGCCAGCCCGTCATCGCATACGCCTTGCTGACACCGCTGACGAGAATCGTGCGGTCGGCGACCTCTTTGCCGAAGCTGGAGAAGCAGCGGAACTCGGAGCCGGTGTAAATCAGCTTTTCGTAGATTTCGTCAGCGAGAACCGGAATGTTCTTCTC
>DASRYX010000379.1:0-5691 GCA_035686985.1 Planctomycetaceae bacterium
GCAGCGACGGCAGAGCCTAACGCCGGGCGGCGCTGGATCGTGTTGTCGGGCTTGTTGAAGTCGGGTCCTTCGAACCCGGTGAGCATCCAGTGATTGCCCTTGGTGTGGTCGCCGCTGAAATGCCGCACGCCGCGGAGGATCGCGAGTTGATCCATCACCTTGGCGGATTCGGGCAGCATCTCGCTGAACAAGACGCCGGGGACGCTGGTAGGAATCGCTCCGAACGGGCCGCGGAATTGTTCCACGGCTTTCGGTTTCGGATCCCACGTTTCGTGATGACCGGGGCCGCCGCTCATCCACAGCAGAATGACGCTCGTGCCCTCACGTCCGGGACGAATCGCGGGCTTGTGCGTTTGGGCGGCGTGAGACTGCACCGCCAACCACTGCGGCAACGTCAGTCCACCCACGCCGAGCACGCCGGCTTCGACAAAGTTCCGCCGGGTCCAACCTTCGCAATCGCGGGCGGCCTGTCCAGTGACACGAAGCATCAGCAACTTTCCTGGGAGTGAATGCGGCGGCGGCTCACCTGGATCAGTTCATCGGCACCACCCATCGGTGCGACTTGATCCGATTGTGCCGAAACCCCGCTGGCGAAACAATCCCGAACGCGTAGGGTCCGCTGTGCGGACCATTCGGCACGTCCCGACGTTCGGACAAGAGCGGTCCGCACAGCGGACCCTACAAAGATCGGTACTCAGCGGTCGACCGCATCGAGAGCGGCTTCCGCGGCGGCTTCCACATTGAAGTTCAGTCCATCATGGATGACTGCCGTGAAGCCGAGATGGAATGTTTCACCCTTGCGGACGGTCACCGCACTGCGTTCGCCCTGCTTCATTGCGGCCCGGCCAAACGGATTGGCGACGAAGACGCCGTAGTCGCGGTTGTGCCACCAGCTTTCGCGAAAGTTGGATGAGGCGCCAATCAGCGTGATTCCGCCGTTGAGCCCGGAATAATCACACCATGCGGCGGGTTGGCCCCAAGTCTTCGCCGCTGTTTTCTGGCCGTGGAAGTTGGTGATCACGCCGCCGTTCTTCTCTGTCAGCGATGTCGCCACCCGCGCACCGAACCCCATTTCCTCCTGATCACCGAACGTGATGTCGCCCTCATCGGCATGAAACGCACTGTTCCAGATCAACGAATAGTGCCGGGGCTGTGCGGTGATCATGAACTCACTGACGAGGCGACACACCGGCGCACCCTCAGCGGAGACGAGTTTGGTCTCCGTGGTGAACTTCAATCGCTCGTCATGGACTTTGGGCTCGGCGAGGAAACGGACATGCTCAATCCGACCCTTGTTACGCCAGAAGTCGTGGCCGTTGATGTCGCCGAACGCGAGCCAGAGTCCCGGGTGCATCGTGTCGTGATCGGTCGCGTCGCCGGCTTGCGGCGGATGATTCCGCGTCACTTTTACGCCGCCGGGCGTGTGCACGTTCGCAAAGAACGGCCGCCGGATTTTTTCGTCGCGAAACACAAACTCCGCCACCGGCTTCTCGTCACGGGCGATCACCAGCTTGCCGTCATGGGATTGAACAACAAACAGGCCCTCGGCCGCGTCGGCAAACGTTGTCGTCACCAAGATTAGCAAGAGAACGACGCTAGATGTGCTCATGATGCCCTCATCACGAATGACGAATGACGAATGACGAATGACCTAGGACTTCACTTCACCAATTCCAGCGTCTGCCACAAGCTCGGATCGAAATCGATCGGAAACTCGCGGCCGACGGTGAGAAACTGTTCGCCGCGTTCCGCGTCCCGCACTACCGCGTAGAACCCGAGTTTTGAATGCGAATCGGGTTCAAACCCGTGCAGCGCCGCCGCAGGAAACCACACGCAAAGTTGGTATCCATCCGCGGTGATCGCACTCGACAACGTGATGCTGGCGTCCGCACTGCGGGCGGCGGCTTCATCGCGCGCGTTGGCGAGCGGCAATTGCGTAATCGATGGTTCGCGCTGTTTCGTACCGCGGCCACTGGGCAGGATGACAAACTGGTGGCAGAAGCGCGTCGCTCGATGCACATTCTGCGTGCACCGCGTGTCGATCCACAGCTGCACTCCGTCGGAGGTCTTGGGCGACAGCGGATCACACTTCGGTGCTTGCTGTTTGCCTCGCACGGTGACGGAAACCGCCAGGCCGCGTTCATTCCAGCCGCAGCGCCATTCTGCAAAATCAGCGGTGCCATCGAGATCGCTGAGCGAGGGCAACCCGCAGCCGGCGGGCAATTCCGGCGGCAATGCCTTTGGGGGAAAATCTGCGAGATACGGGGCGGCGAAGGCGAAGCGAAACAGAAATCGCGGCGGGACAGTCTGACTCATAACCGGCTCTTTGCGGGGATCGTGCTTTTTCTCCATCGTCGATATTCTGGAAACGTCCGTCAACGCTTCGAGTCACTGGCAACGATGAATCCAACCGCGATCAGTACCGACGTCATCACTGTGCGCGGAGCCCGGCAACGGAACCTGCAGAACATCGACGTCACCTTTTCGCTCGGACAATTCACCGTTGTGAGCGGTGTCAGCGGTAGCGGAAAGAGTACGCTCGTTTTCGAAACGCTGTTCGGCGAAGGCCAGGCCCGCTTGTGGGACGCCTTGTTACTGGGGCGGCACCGCGCGGAGCGCATTCCTCGACCGCTGGTCACTGCGATTGAAGGTCTGCCGCCGGTGATCGGCGTGGGTCAAGCCGCGGGACAACCGGTTCGCGGGGGCACACTCGCAGCACTGGCCGATGTGGCCGATCTTCTCGAAGGTCTGTTCGCGGCAACCGGTACGTTGCACTGCCCGGCGTGTCACGTCCCCGTGCAGTCGCAAAGCCGCACGGCGATTGTGGAGTCGGTGCTGAGGCTGGCCGATCGCACGAAAGTGATGGTCCTCGCACCGCTGGTCAGAGCCGAACGCGGTGCGCATACCGAATTATTTCCGAAAATTGCCCGCGATGGTTATGTGCGTGCGCGTGTTGATGGCACGCTGATCGATGTTGCCGCTCCGCCGGCGCTCTTGCCGACACAACCGCACACGATCGATGTGGTGATTGATCGTCTCGTGGTGAAGGAGGGCTTGCAGTCCCGGTTGGAAGAATCGCTGGAGACGGCGCTCGAACTCGGTCGAGGCACCTGTCTGCTCTGCGTGGAAACCCCCAATGGCTGGCGCGACACGCTGTGGAGTACGCAACTCGCGTGTCCGAACTGTCAGCGCAGTTTCCCGCCGATCGAACGCCGGACATTTCGCCCGCTGAGTCCAGTCGGCGGCTGTCCCGTGTGTCATGGGACGGGTCATGAAGGCGAAAACGATCTCGCCCCCTGCCCCGCCTGTTCCGGACAACGGTTGAGCGAAATGGGCCGCGCGATCACGGTTGGTGACTGGTCGTGGCCGCGGTTCATGGCAAGCACGGTGCAGGCCGCGCTGCCCATCGTGCAGGAATGGGAGCGCCGGCAGGAGCGAGCGGAAAGCCCGTTTGATGATCCCGAACGCGGTTTGATCGCCGGGCATGTTCTTCCCGCACTATTGCAACGACTGCAATGCCTGCAGGACATCGGCCTCGGCTATCTGAACCTTGATCGACGGGCGAAGACCCTGTCGATGGGCGAAGTCCAGCGCACACGGCTGGCGGCGGCGATCGGGGGCGAACTGACCTCGACGGTCTTCCTGCTCGATGAACCGACGACGGGATTGCATCACCGCGACACGCATGTGCTGATCAACATGCTGCGACGCCTCGTGGATCAGGGCAACACGGTCATCGCCGTCGAGCACGATCTGGCCGTAGTGCGGGCGGCCGATTGGGTCATCGATCTCGGTCCCGGAGCTGGTCCGCATGGTGGACGCGTCCTTGCCGCCGATGTCCCCGCGGCGTTGCCAGAGCATCCCGAGTCCGTCACCGGGCGCGCGTTGTCACGAACCGAAATGGTCACTGGCGATCCGCAGCGGACGCTTCCACCGGATGAGGAGTGGCTGATCTTTGGTCCGTTCACCCGTCACAATTTGCGCGATGTGACGGTGCAGATCCCCACGAAGGCGCTGGTGGGTGTCAGCGGTGTCAGCGGTTCCGGCAAGAGCACGTTAATTCTGCAAGGATTGGTACCCGCACTGCGGGCGCGGTTAGCAAGACGACCTGAACCCGGATTGCTAGCTGGCGGTGATGAGTTGCAGGCTTTAGTCGAATTGAGCCTACGTGGTGGGGGCATGTCGCCGTGGGCGGTCACCGCCACGTTGTGCGGCGTGTGGACCGAAATCCGTCGCTTGCTGGCCCGCACCAAAGAAGCGCGGCTGCGCGGGTTCACTGCCGAGCGGTTCAGTTTTCGCCACCCTGAAGGACAGTGCCGCGCGTGTCAGGGACGCGGCGTCGTTCAGACCACAGCTGTCGCGCATACCGGGTGGAGCTTGCCCTGCCCCGAATGTCACGGCCGCCGTTTCGATCGATCCACTTTGCAAGTTACGTGGCACGGCCATTCCGCAGCCGACCTTCTGACGCTGTCCGTCGATCGCGCCGCAGCATTGTTTGTAGCGATCCCCCGCATCGCCACCGTGCTGGAACGCCTGCAAACGCTCGGGCTGGGGTACCTCACCCTGGGCCAACATGCGGCGACATTGTCCGGGGGCGAACGGCAGCGGCTGCGCATCGGTCGAGACTTAGGACAGCGTCAAGTGGTGCCGACGTTGTACGTCCTCGATGAACCGACGTCCGGATTGCACGCGATCGAAATCCCGCGGCTGGTCACCGCGCTGCGCTCGCTCGTCGACGCCGGTCACTCGGTGATCGTGATCGAACACAATCGCTTACTGCTGCAACAGTGCGACTGGAACATCGAACTCGGCCCCGGCGCCGGACCGAACGGCGGACGAATAACAAGGTCTGCAAAAAGTCTATTGCAGTAAGGGAACGCTATGAAGCGAAGGATACCTCTTCGGAACAACCTGATCAAAGCGTGGCTCAAATGCAAAAAGGACTATGACGCTAGACGCATCAATTCTGAACGGACATTGCAGGCGGCCTTATGGGCTCACCTGACTGCGATCCTTCGCAAGGACCCGATTCGTAAACACCAACGGCTCTTTCTTGAGCCCATATTTCGTGTGGAAGCCGGTACCGTTTATCCCGACCTCGTGATTTGTAATTGCCGGACGATCATCGGTGTTGTTGAGATAAAATATCTGCCCCGCGCCCGACCAAAATTCTCCAAAGACCTCAAAACTTTAGCCGCATTAGCAAGCCAACGTAAAAATCTGAAGATGGAGAACCTGCGTTATCGAGGTGTCGATACTGAGCAAGCAGAGTTTCAGTTCTCAGAGCATGTTCTCTTCTGCTGGGCGGGGATCCACCGGAGAGAGTTTGCGGCGCTTGATGAATTCGAACAGCGGCGTCCAGATGTCGTCGGTGAATACTATTTTGAGATGCATGGTCTCACTGAAGAGGCGCAGCCACTTTCCACAGTAATAGTTCCGAGCCCGCTTTGAGGACGCTTGCTCATCGGAACACAATTCTCGAAATCCGCCTAGAATGTGAAAGGTTTTCTTTCCGCGCAGCGACTCCATCTACAGAGCGACGCCTTTCGCCGCTGAAAACTCCGAGCCTCTGGCTGAAAAGGACCGCGGATGGATTGGAAAACCATATTGGAACGGGATGGCCCAACCGCGTGGCGGGCGGCGTTCCGGCTGCTCGGCAACGCTGCCGACGCCGATGACTGCCTGCAGGAC
>DASRYX010000380.1:0-6956 GCA_035686985.1 Planctomycetaceae bacterium
GTCATTGACAAGGGCTACCGTTTCGTCAAGCGGCAGGCGGGTGAAGTCAAGAACACCTACGAAGTCTCGCTGAGCATCCTGCTGCTGGCCCGCGTGGGTGACCGCCTCGATCGGGCGACCATTCGCATGCTGGGAGCCCGCCTGCTCGCGGGGCAGAATAAAGGGGGGGGCTGGGGTTACAGTTGCCCGCAGGTCGACGCGTCGGTTCTCAGCAATCTGAAAAAACTGGATCGGTCCGACGGCCTCGGTGACAACAGCTGCACGCAGTTCGGTGTGCTCGGGTTGTGGGTGGCATCACGGTATGGCGTGCCGATCGACACCGCGATGGCGGAAGTCGCGAATCGCTTTCTCGATGGTCAGAACACCGACGGCGGCTGGTCCTACACGCCGAGCACCAAGGAGAAGCCCGAGCCGACGCGGGATTCGATGACGTGTGCGGGGTTGTTCTCGCTGACGGTCGCACGGGCAACCAAGATCCGTCAGCAGCAGAAGGAAACCTCGGGAAGTAAGACCGAGCGCGGCGGCGAAAAGGCGACCCTGCTCTCGGATCCCGCGTATGCCAAGGGCTTTGACCGGGTGGGTGAATTCGCCAAGGGCATCGGTCCGGGCACGCCGCGCTACACCATCTGGTCGATGGAGCGCTTGGGCGTGCTGCTCGGCTTGGAGAAGCTCGGCGATACCGACTGGTTCACGCGCGGTGCGGACGGATTGCTCAAAACGCAGAACATGGATGGTTCGTGGGGAGCCAGCAAAGAAGTTCTCAGTGACACCGCGTTCTCGATTCTGTTCCTGCGGAAAGCGAATCTCGGAAGCGACATTTCCCGGCTGCTCGAAGGCGCGCCGGATAAACAATTCGCAGTCATCTCCGGGGCGAGCACCGAGCGGTTCGACACGCTGAGCGAAGCCATTAAAGCGGCTAAGGCCGGGGATCAGGTCCGTATCGACAGTAACGGCCCGTTTAAGGTCGGTCATGAGCACCTTGATAAAGACATCACGTTGTCCGCCGGGTTTGGCTACGAGCCGATTCTCGAATTCCAGGTCGGCCTGAGTCCCGACGGGATTCGTTATCGTCCGGAAAAAGATGTCGAAGGCCGGCACATGTTCAAGGTGACCGCGGGGACGGCGACCCTGGAAGGCTTGCGGCTGCAGATGGATCCGCCGGTTTCCAGTACGCCGTTGCCGTGGAAGGCGGTCCTCGTCACCGGGGGGACTTTGCGGCTCCTGAATTGCGTGATCTCGGAGGGCAACCGCCGCGGAATGACCGGCGTCAGCATCACGGGTCCGGCCAAGGTCGTTGCGCAGAACTCGATGTTCATCGGAGGCAAAGCGGCGATCGAAATCATCGGTGCCAAAGACCCTCAAGAAGTGCGACTCGACAACACACTGGTGTATGGGAACGTGCTGGCCCTTGTGCAAAACGATCCGGCGACCAAGTTGCCCGCGGATGTCGGCCTGCATCTGACCAATTGCAGTGTGCAAGCTCCGGAAGCGTTCAACGCCGCGGGTCTCACCGGGACCCTCGCGATTGAAAGCATCGAGACGCTTTACAAGTGCGATGCGCTCGGGCTGTCGATTTTGCCATCGGTGACCAGCAAAGAAGGCCGCACGTGGAAAGGGCAGGGCAACGTCTACAACGTGACCAGTTGGATTGGATCCGGCGGCAAGAAGGTCAGTACCGTCACTGATTTCAAGACGTTCCAGAAGTTCTGGGGTGACAGCGAAGCTGACGGCGGCAAAACGACGATCGCCTGGGTCAACCCGCGCAAGAACGGCGGGTTTGCCCATAACCTGAATCCGCAGGACTGGGACATCGCAGAAAAATCGGAGCTCGCTCTCGCTCTCAGCAAGGCCGGGATTCAAGCTGCCACGGTCGGAGCCGGCGAAGGCTTCTTCCGCTTCCGGGAAGACTTCCGCTACAACCTCTGGCGCAAGGGGGCGGCCCCTCAGCAAGCGGCGGCACCATGAGCAACGGTGCTGATGTGCTGCAGTCCGAGTCCGTGCTTCTGCCCGAACCGACGATTCTGTGCGAGGACGGCCCACTTCTCGCCGTGTACAAGCCCGCGGGACTGCTGACACAGGGCGTTCCGGATGGGGCGGTCCGTACCGTCGAGGCGTGGGCGAAGGACTATCTCAAGCAGAAGTATGCGAAGCCGGGTAACGTCTATCTCGGCATCCCGCACCGGTTGGACCGTCCCGTGTCCGGGGTGATGGTCTTTGCGAAGAATTCCAAGGCCGCCGCGCGACTCGCCGAGCAATTCCGCGAACGGACTGTGCAGAAGGAGTACCTGTGTATTACCGAGGGCGTGCCGTCGCCGACAGCGGATCGACTCACTGACTGGCTGCTGAAAGATGCGGACAAGGCCCATGTGAGCGTTGCGGAGCCTGAGTCACCCGGTGCGCGAACCGCCGAGCTTTCGTATGAAGTGCTGCAGATCGCGGACACCCGAGCGCTCGTGCGGATCCAACTGCACACCGGGCGGATGCATCAGATCCGTGTGCAGCTCAGCAGCCGCGGCTGGCCGGTCGTCGGGGACCATCAGTATGGAGCGCCGTGCCGATTCCCGGGAATCGATGATGGCGACCGTCCACATCCGACGGTGATCGCACTGCACGCGGCGCGTCTGGAACTGTCCCACCCGATCCGCTATGACCGCCTTATGCTCACCGCTCCTATGCCGGCGACGTGGGCGCAGTTCGGATTTGCATAACCCTTCTGCACTCGAAGAGCAAACATTCGAACGTATGTTAGTGCCAGAACGCCCGTCAATCGATTGTTCGTGACGGACGCTGATTCCAATCGTCAGCACGTCGAATTCCTACGGACCATCAACTGAAAGGTCATTCCTCAATGACGTTGAGCGCGGCCGTGATCACATTTGTGGTTTGCTCATTGATTGTGGTGGTGGCGGGAACCGCACTGGCCCGGTGCGGCGACGCGATTGCCGAACTGACCGGATTCGGACGGCTTCTCGTCGGCAGCATTCTCATCGCTGGTGCGACATCGCTGCCCGAACTCGTCGTCGACATCACAGCGATCCGTAATCACATGCCGGACCTCGCCGTCGGAGATCTCCTTGGCAGCTCGCTGATGAACCTGTTGATCCTCGCCGGACTCGATGCGTGGTATCACTCGGCTCGCCGGGCCTTCAGCCGTGAATCGATCGGCCATGCGCTGAGCGCGATGGCCGGCATTCTCACCACCAGCCTGGTGATCTTCGGCATCGCCGGCGGGGCGCGCTTCGGCCGGTTCTCGCTGCTCGATATCAGCCCCATTCTCTGGTTTGTCGGCGCAGCTTACTTATTCAGCGTTCGGTTGATCTTCCACGATCAGCAACTGGCGCGGCTGAGCCAGAAGGAAGTCTTGGCCGCGGAGCCGCAACCCGACGCCGGGATGACATTGAGGACGGCCGTGATCGGCTTTTCGATGGCCGCGCTGGTGATCATTATTGTCGGCCCGTTTCTGTCGACGAGCGCCGGCGTGATCGCGGATCAATCCGGGTTAGGGCGAACGTTCGTCGGAACGACCCTCGTGGCCCTGACGACCTCCTTACCGGAACTCGTCGCGAGTATTGTGGCCATCCGCATGGGGGCGTTTGATCTCGCCGCAGGGAACATCTTCGGCAGCAATGCCTTCAACATGCTGCTGCTGTTGCCGCTCGACGCGCTGCATCCCGGCAGTCTGATCGCCGCAATTTCGCCGGATCATATTGTCACCGGAGCGGCGATGATTGCTGTCACGTCCATCGCCGTCATCGGTCAATTGTACGGAGAATCGAAGCGGCGGCGGATTCTGGATCCGGACTCGACCCTGGTCATCTTGCTGATTATCACCGCGCTCTATGTCCTGTATGTCCTCGGACAAACGCACGAATGACGAAGCGGTGATTACGGATTGATCTCGACGTAGCCTTCGCGGTAATACGTCCGGTCGAACCGGTTGCCGCTTTGAATCACATAATTATTCGTGCGGTACGCGCTGCGGATCGACAGGCCGAACGCCTCGCGGTAGTACGCTGGGCGATACGCCGAACGGCTCTCCGGCAACGGATAAGTCGGCTGCACCCCCGGCGGCGGATCGTGGCTGTAATACGACCGCTTGAACATCCAGTCTTCGGCGTGTACTGCTGGCACGGCCCACGCCAGCAGCAACGTCATGGGCAGAAGCCGCCACAGTGATCGTCGTCGCCTCAACATGATTCGCTCGCAGCCCGCCGTTGTGGTGAATCGTCAACACCAAAGTCGCCGCGTGTTGCCTAAGAGCATCAAATCGCGCGTCGAACCTCACATTCCTAGTGAAATGCAGGTTTCATGCCGCGCGCAGGTCAAAGCCTGTTCTAGACTGATCGCGCCCTTAATCGTTGGGCAAAGACCAGTCGATCTGCTGCAGCCGTTCCAGTGACTGCGGTTCCGTGAGATCGAATCGCAACGGGGTGATAGTAATGTAACCCTGCTGCATGCCTTCGAGGTCGGTCCCCGGGTCAGCATGATGATTGCGGATCGGTTCCCAGCCGGTCCAGTAATACGCCCGGCCGCGGGGGTCGATCCGCTTCTCCATCGTTTCTGTATGTCGGCGAACCCCCATCGCCGCGACCCGCACGCCCGCCGGCCAACCCGGTTTCACCGGCGGAAAATTGACGTTCCACAAGGTTCCCGACGATGGCGAACGCGCCACGAGTTCCTTCACGATCGCGACGGCCCGCTGCGCTGTTGCAGCGTAATCGGGCGGACCGTCGATCCATTGCGACAGGGCCACCGAGGGCACGCCGAAGAACGCCCCTTCAATCGCAGCGGCGACGGTCCCGGAATAGAGCACATTGATGCCGATGTTACACCCGGCGTTAATCCCGCTGATGACGACATCCGGTTTCCGCGGACAAAGTTGCAGAATGCCGAGCCGTACGCAATCGGCGGGGCTGCCTTCGACCTTCCAGCCGTAGAACTCGCCGTTGCGATATTCCTTGTGAGCGAGCAGGGGGTGCAGGTAAGTGATCCCGTGTCCGACGCCGCTTTGCTCAGTCGCAGGGGCGGCGACGGTGACTTCACCCCACGGCAACAGGGCTTCATACATCGCCCGCAAGCCGGGAGCATGAATCCCGTCATCGTTCACCAGCAGCAGACTCGGGCGGGCGTCGGTCATCTCATCAATCCGTTGATCGTTCAGAATCGGTCCATTGTATCAGTTCGAAAGTCTAGAGTACGCTGACGGCGTGTTGCATCCAACCGTGCCATCCCAAGAAGAAATGAACTCGGCAGTGCTTCCATCACGCGTTTTCGCCGTGATTCCTGCCGCGGGACAAAGCCGCCGGATGGGGACGCCGAAATTGACATTACCGGTCGCGGGCACGACGGTCATCGGCCGGGTCATAGCGGCTTTGCAGCAGGCCCGAGTGACCGACATCGCCATCGTCACGCGGCGAAACGACGAGTTACTCCACGCCGAAATTCGCCGTCACGGCGTCACGGCGATCCTTCCGGAAGTTGATCCGCCGGACATGCGCGTCAGCATTGAGCAGGGCCTCAATTGGATCGAGCAGGTTCATCAGCCGGCGCCCGAAGACGCGTGGTTGCTGCTCCCCGCGGATCATCCGATCATTGACGCCAAATTGCTCGGTCTCATCCTGAATGCGTGGCAGGCGGCTTCAACTGACGTGCTGATCCCCGTTTGCAACGGTCGCCGCGGTCATCCGCTGATCGCACGGTGGAAGACCGTCACGGCGGTTCGGCAGTTGCCCCCGGATGTCGGCGTCAATCGGTGGCTGCGCGATCCGGCCACCACAGTCACCGGGTTCGCTCTGAACGACCCGCGCATCCTCTGCGATCTCGATCACCCCGAGGACTACGCGCGCCTGCTCGCTTCCTTCACGAAATGAAGGCGCAGAAGCCCACGGATTCTGATCCGTGGGTCTCTTCTTTTCTCTATTTCAACGTCTCAATCCGCCGTTGAATGTCGATGTTCACGCTCTGATAGCGCGTCGAGAGTTTCCCGGCGGCAAACATTTCCAGCCGCAGTTCTTCCACGTCGTCGTTGCCGATGGCGTTGGAGAGAATCGTCATCAGATACTCTTTGCCGAGCCGTGATGGCTGGAACCGCTGGGCGTCATACAGCGACGGATGGACGCGGCGGGGATGGATCCGCTTCCACTGATCGCGCAGCTTGTTCGCGGGGAGAGAATCGAGCGTGAAGCCCTGAGTTCGCGACCACTGTAACGTGGCGATGTGATTGTTCCGATTCTCGGCGATGAGATCGACCGACTTGCCGCCGAGTTGTGCCGCGAAAAACCGGTCGAACTTGATCGGCCGTCCCCCGCGTTGAGTGTGACCGACCTTACGAGTGAAGATCACCGAATCCGCGGATTCATGCTTGCGGCGGCTGCCAAAAAATTCGTCGCCAAACCGCATCGCCAGCAGCCGCTTCAACTCTTCCGCGGCACCACTGTAAATCACATTTCCCGCCGGGTCGTAACTCTTTGTCTGCGCACCGAGTTGCCGCCCGGATTGATCGCGCACCCCTTCACCCACGACGATCACCACATGCTTCTGCAGATCGTAGAGTTCCGCGACGCGCTGTTCGAGGTGATCGATATCGAGCGGGACTTCGGGAATGAGAATAATGTCCGGCTGCCCGTACGCTGAGCCGAGGGGAATGAATCCGGAGTCGCGTCCCATCACTTCGATAATGGCGATGCGCCGGTGACTCTCGGCGGTCGTGCGGATGCGCTCGACACCTTGTACGACGACAAACACGGCCGTGGCAAACCCCGGCGTCGCGAAGTTGATGATTTCTTCGAGTTCGATGACCTCACGGCGCGGCGGACGCAGGAAGACGTCTTTGCCACCGGTTTCACTGTCCTGCTGCGTCCATTCGTTCGGTTCGTCGATGTAGTTCAGACCGAGGTCGTTGTCGATCGTCTTCGGAGCGAGAACGCACGGGAAATGCTCGGACAAGGGCTGCATGC
>DASRYX010000381.1:0-2417 GCA_035686985.1 Planctomycetaceae bacterium
GAGGAGCGCATCGGCAATGATCGGGATCAACCGGCCATTGAGCGGAATCTGCACCTTCTGCCCGATGAGATCGAGATAGCGTTCATCGGTCGGATGCACACACACCGCGGTGTCGCCGAGCATGGTCTCCGGTCGCGTGGTTGAGAACGAGATGTGCCGATCGGTGGGCGCACCGCTGGCGTCGACCACGGGATAGTGAAACGTCCAGAATTTGCCCGCGACGTCTTCGGTGTAGACTTCATCATCAGCGACGGCGGTCTGCAGGAACGTGTCCCAGTTCACCAGCCGCTTGCCGCGGTAGATGAGTCCGTCCTTGAACATCTTGAAGAAGGTCCGCCGCACGGCTTTCGAGCAGACATCGTCGAGCGTGAACCGCACCCGTCGCCAGTCGCAACTGGCCCCGAGCCGTTTAAGCTGGCCGAGAATCCGCTTTTCGTACTCGTCTTTCCACTTCCAGATCCGCTGCACGAGGGCCTCGCGGCCGATGTCGTGCCGGGTGAGGTTTTCCTGTTCTTTCATGCGGCGTTCGACCACGGCCTGCGTGGCGATCCCCGCGTGATCGGTTCCGGGCATCCACAGTGCGACGTAGCCCTGCATCCGCCGCCAGCGGGTGAGCAGGTCTTGAATGGTGCCGTTGAGCGCATGCCCCATGTGCAGCGCCCCGGTCACATTGGGCAGCGGAATCATGATGACGTGCGGCGGCTTGCGCTGTTCCGGATCGGGGTTCAGATCGGGATCGGCATTGAAGTCGCCGCGCGCTTCCCAGAACGGAAACCACTGCGCTTCCGCCGCCGCGGGGTCATACTGCTTGGGGATCTCGGTGGGCATATATGTCGTGCGAACCTGAAGAGTCAATGAACGATGAATAAAGCCAAGAGAGGCAAGTTTCAGGCTAGAAACTTGCGGACTTCCAATGAAAAGGTCTCTTCATCGGACACAGAAAATGAGACCGTATCACCCATGCCGTAATCCATACGATCCAGATATTTACCGGTCGTTGGATCAGGTTGCCGATAGACTTCTACGCGGCGATCAACCAGGTTCACGATCCAATAATCCGGGACACCGGCAACAGCGTACGCTTCGAGTTTTTCGCCCGCATCGTAGCCGAGCGACGAATCTGCGACCTCAACAATGAGCAGGATCTCATCCGGCGTTGCATGCCGTTTGCGTTCGTCACGTGGCGATCCGGAGACAATGCATAAATCCGGTTCTGGCTCATCAACTTGTGACAAGGAGATGGGTGATTGCGACTGTACGAAACAGTGTGAGTTTTGCAGGAGGATCGTCAGGAGTTGAACCAATTGGTTGATGGTCATCACATGGCGCTTGCCGATCGTCATGACGGGTTCCCCTGTCGCCGCCCGGTTCTTCCAGCGCATGACGCCGTTGAGCAGTTCGATCGGTGCCCCTTCGGCGATGATTCCAGCCGGAATCATCGCCGCGTACTGATCGACGTTCAACCGCACCAGCCGTTCCGGCTCAATACCGGGAATAAGCGGTCCCCGTCGGACATAGGGTGCTGTCGGCGGCGACAAAGTCTCGGTGACCATGATGGATGCTCCTGACCTCTTCAGCCCTGCGTTTCCGCGTCCTGGAATAGTTTGTACTCGACGCTGTCGACCAGTGCCAACCAGCTGGCTTCGATGACGTTTTCGCTGACGCCGACCGTGCTCCAGACGTGTTTTTCGTCTTTGCTTTCGATCACCACGCGGACCTTGGCGGCGGTGCCTTCCGTGCTGTTGATCACGCGGACTTTGTAATCGACCAGTTGCATCGTCGAAAGGTTCGGATATGCGGTCGCTAGAGCCTTTCGCAAAGCGGTGTCGAGAGCATTCACGGGGCCATCGCCCTCTGCGACGACGTGCTGAGTCTCGCCGTTCACGCGGAGCTTCACGGTCGCTTCGGTTTCGGTGTCGCGATCGCCTTCGGTTTCAACGTTGACGCGGTAATGCAGCCGTTCGAACTTCGGTTGGTACATTCCCGTTTCCTTGCGGACGAGGAGATCGAACGACGCTTCGGCGGCTTCGAACTGGTAGCCCTCGTTTTCCAGATCCTGCACCTTGTTGAGGATCCGCGTCATCAGTTCATTGTCGTGGCTGAGGTTAAATTTATCGGTCTTGGCGACGATGTTCGACCGGCCGGACAACTCGCTAACGAGGATCTTGCGCTCGTTCCCCACGGTTTCCGGCGGCATGTGTTCGTAGCTCGCCGACAGCCGCGCCACCGCGTGGACGTGCATGCCGCCTTTGTGTGCGAAGGCGCTGGAACCGACGAACGGTTGTCCGTTGCGGAAGTTCATGTTCGCGATTTCATAGACGTATCGCGACAGTTCAGTGAGCTTCTCAACACCACCGGGAACGAGAACGGAATAGCCTTTTTTCACGGCAAGATTGGCGGCGGCGCAGATCAGGTCC
>DASRYX010000382.1:0-18758 GCA_035686985.1 Planctomycetaceae bacterium
GAGACCCACGGTCGCGCCAACGCGATCACCAGCAGCGCAACCACGACGATCCGTAACATCAGCAGCCAAACATCATGCAGCATGATCGTGCGCTGTGCGCGTTGAGCCGACGGCAGGAACTGCATTGCCCCCCAGTCCACCACTGGGGGCGATCGTCGCACGAACAGATGGATCAGCAGCGGCGCGACAATCGTCGCGAGGCCGAGCAGCATCCCTCCGTTGAGCACATTCATTCCGGCTTCCGACCCTGCACTTATCAGTTGATAACCGCGCCGCTTTTCTCGCCCGGCTTGTTATTATGTCACGATGAATGTGATCGGCACCATGCTCTCGGAGTGGTTGACCATGTTGTCCTGGCGTTGGATTGGTGTTTGTCTTCTCGGGCTGGCAACGCCGGCCGCGGCTCAGGAAACTCGCTATGACGTGGTGGTCTACGGCGGCACATCCGGGGGGGCGATCGCTGCGATTCAGGCCCGAAAAATGGGCAAAACGGCCGTGCTAATCGAGCCTGGCAAGCACATCGGCGGCTTGACCTCAGGCGGGCTCGGTGCCACTGACATCGGCAACAAGGCCGCGATCGGCGGACTCTCCCGCGAGTTCTATCGCCGCATCGGACGCTATTACGAGAACGATGTCGTCTGGACGCGCGAAAAACGCGCGGACTATCAGAGCCGACGTAAAGCGCCGGGTGAACAGGAGATGTGGACGTTCGAGCCGCGCGTCGCTGAGGCTGTCTATCGCGACTGGCTGCGCGACGCCGCAGTCGAAGTCGTGTTCAACGAACGACTCGATCTTTCAACGGGCGTGCTTCTTGATTCCACATTTGACAACCCGCCCCGAAAATTTATTCGCGCGATTCGCATGGAATCGGGCAAAGTCTTCACCGGAGCGCAGTTCATCGATGCGACCTACGAAGGCGATCTCATGGCGAAAGCGGGCGTCCCGTATCACGTCGGCCGCGAAGCGAACAAAGTCTACGGCGAGACGTTGAACGGCATTCAGGTCGCGCACGCACGGTCGCACCAGTTCATCAAGCCGGTGGACCCGTTCGTTAAGCCGGGAGATCGCAGCAGCGGCTTGTTGCCGCTCGTGCAGCCGGAACCGCCGGGCACGGATGGCGATGGTGATCACCGCGTGCAGGCTTATAACTTCCGCATGTGTACCACCGATCATCCGGAGAATCGTCGCCCCTGGCCGAAGCCCGAGGGGTATGACGAGAAGATGTTTGAGTTGCTGCTGCGGAACTGTGAAGCCGGTGACATGCGGTCGCCGTGGAATCCGCTTTTCATGCCGAATCGCAAGACGGATACCAATAATAATTTTGCGATCAGTACGGATTTCATCGGCGCGAACTATGCCTACCCGGACGGTGATTACGCCACGCGCGAAAAGATCTTTGAAGAGCACAAGCGCTATCAGCTCGGCTTGATGTATACGCTCGCCAACAATCCCCGCGTGCCGGAGAAAATTCGGGCCGAATTTACCAAGCTGGGCCTGGCCAAAGATGAATTCGTGGACAGCGACAACTGGCCGCACCAGCTCTATGTCCGCGAAGCCCGCCGGATGATCTCCGAATACGTGATGAACCAGAACCATTGCCAGCAGCGCGTGATTCCCGAAGATCCCGTCGGTCTCGGCGCTTACAACATGGATTCGCATAACTGCCAGCGCTATGTCACCGCCGACGGCGTCGTGCGGAATGAAGGCGATATTCAGGTCGGCGTGTCACCGTATCGAATCAGCTACCGCTCCATCCGCCCGAAGAAAGAGCATTGCGAAAACCTGCACGTGCCTGTGTGCCTCGCGGCGTCGCACATTGCTTATGGTTCGATTCGCATGGAGCCGGTCTTCATGGTGCTCGGACAATCGTCGGCCACCGCGGCGGTGATGGCGATCGACAAGAAGTGTGCGGTGCAGGATGTCGATTACGCCGAACTCCGCGAACGACTGCTCTCCGATGAACAGGTGTTGGAATGGAAGGGGGCGGTCCGCAATGCGTCGCCCGCCAGAGGAATCGATCCGGCGAAGCTGGAAGGCGTGGTGGTCGATAACGTTGATGCACAACTCGAAGGCGACTGGGCCTCGAGCGCCTCGGTCGGCGGATTTGTCGGTGCCGATTACCTGCACGACGGGGACGCGGGCAAAGGTGAGAAGAAGGCGACGTTCACGCCCAAGCTGCCGCGGCCCGGCCTTTATGAAATCCGCGTGTTCTACACAGCGAATGCCAACCGCGCGTCGAGTGTGCCGGTGACGGTGTCGACCCGCAAGGAATCTAAATCGTTGAAAATGGACCAACGCAAGGCTCCGGCCGTCGGCAACTACGCAGCCTTGGGAACCTTCAATGCCGATGCGGGCACCGGACTGCGCGTGACCATCTCCAATGCCGACACGAACGGACATGTGATCGTCGACGCCGTGCAATTCGTCCCGGTCACCGGCGACGAGAATCCGAAGGTCGAGTAACTTCGACGACAGACCTGAACTGATGTGTTGCGGCGTTATCGAGAATCGATCAGCTCGCCACCGTTGCGCGTGGTGAGGGCTCGCAGCACGTTTTCGTCAATGTTCTCACTGATAAATCCGCCATGCCCGTCGGCGTATTGAAAATGCGCTCCGCCGGGATGTCGACTCGAGAACTGAAAGTCCTGTTCGCAGCCGTGCGCACACTCACTGAGCGGCGGATTGATTCGCGCCCGGGCGCACCCTGCAGAGCAGCGAGCCCAGCGCAGGACACTTCGCCCGAAGCCGACATCGAGGTCCATTCCGCTGCTGGTATCTGCCACGCCAGCCGCCCAGCCGCCAATCGATTGGGCGGCTTCGCCGACATGGAACGTGCTCGATGTCCCATCGAGGATGTCTCGAAAAGTGAGTTTGGACAACGGATACATGACGCCGTCATCTGCGCCCGGGATGCTTCCTGCATTCCCCACAAAATGGGTCGGCGCAAACGGGCTTGGCCATGGTGGCGCCGGTGCCGAAGGGCAGAGATACGTTTGGAGCCGTGTCGCCACGACCTGAGCATTCACCGGGTCATCGAAGCGGACATCGAAATTGTACGCCTGGAACAGGGGCGTTTGGTCGAGAAAAGGCAGCAGCTGCGCCATCCAGGTATGCAGCGGCTGCGTTGAGGCGAGGCTGCCGTCGTCGCCTAGAATTCCCGGTGGAAACACCTCGTGCGCGGTTTCGTAATTGTGCAGCGCGAGGCCGATCTGCTTGAGATTATTGCGGCACTGCGTCCGCCGGGCGGCTTCTCGTGCCTGCTGAACAGCCGGCATCAGTACGGCGATCAGGATCGCGATGATCGCGATCACAACCAGCAACTCAATGAGCGTAAAGCCGTCACGGGGCGTTGCCGTCGCTGTGTGACGCGGTCGTAAACTCATGCGGCGGTCACTCCGGAATGTTGACTGAACCAGTCACCAGACCGTCGCCCGTCGCCGAGTTGTCTAACGATTTGGCGTGTGAACGGCGTTTTGCCGGAAGAACGCCGGTTCATGCCGCTTTGGCAGCCTTCTTCTTGCCTTTTCCCTTAGCCTTCGGTGGATCCTTCGGCGCATCCGCCGAGTTCTTGCCGGGCATCGGTGCCTTCACCGACTCGCGCCACGCCACGAGCCGCTCGTGCATCTGTCGGGCTTTCTCGGGCATCGTTTCGGCCAGGTTTTTGGATTCACCAACGTCCGCGTCGAGGTCATACAGCTCAAGATGACCGTCCTCGAGGAACTCCATCAGCTTCCAGTTGCCGATCTGCACCAGACTGACCGGCGTCGTTCGCCACGTGTTGGCCCCCGCGCCGAGATAGCCGGGGAAATGCTGGAAGATCGCGTCGCGCTGCAGCTTCGCCTTCGGATCGCGGAAGAGCTTGACGAGACTTTCGCCGTCGAGAACTTGCCGCGGCGCGGGAGCCGCACCGATTTCCGCCAGAGTGGGGAAGATGTCGACGTGAATCGTCGGGACATTGCAGGACGACCCCGCGGGGACGACACCGGGCCAGCGGACAACGAACGGCTCGCGTGTGCCCCCTTCGTAGAGACTGCCTTTGCCACTGCGCAGCGGGGCGTTGTCGGTGATGTCGTTCCCCTTCTTGATCCCTTCACGGGTGTACCCGCCAACGCCGCCGTTATCGCTGGTGAAGATCAGGACCGTATTGTCCGCGAGTTTCAGCTCGTCGAGCGTTCTCATCACGCGGCCGACACTCTCATCGACGGACGCAATCATCGCGGCGTAAGTCGGATCATTGTGCCCGCCCACGCCGGGTTTCTCTTTGAACTTTGCAATCAAGTCCGGCTTTGCATCATGCGGCGAGTGGACACCGAAGTGCGGCAGGTAGAGAAAGAACGGATGGTCTTTGTGGCGGTGCAGGAAATCGACGGCTTTATCGGTCAGGAAATCGGCGAGGTATTGTCCCTCGGGATAAGTGGTTGCCGGTGCGGTGTCGAAATCGAAATGCTTGCCCGCCGTGACGATCGCTTCATCAAAGCCGCGCTGTCCGGGATGGTAGTCCCCTTTCTGACCGATGTGCCATTTGCCGAACATGCCCGTGGCATACCCGGCGGCCTTGAGCTGCTTGGCGATGATGTCGCGGTCGAGTGGCAGGTCGGTGACGTTGTCGACCGGTCGCAACGGGCGCTGGCTCCAGTCGAACCGATCGATTCCCCCGACGGTATACACGCCGGTGCGGGCTCCGTATTGACCACTCATCAACGCGGCACGCGTTGGCGTGCAATTCTGGCAGTGATGATGGCTGAGCAGCTTCATCCCCTGCGACGCCAGTCGGTCGATGTTCGGCGTTTCGTAATATTTGCTGCCGAAGCACGCGACATCGGTATACCCGAGGTCATCGGCCATGATGAAGATGATGTTCGGCCGCTTGGGCGGAGCCTCGGCCCCGAACAGCGGCAACGCGCACGACATCACGGTCAACAAAGCACAGATACGCATCGGAGATCCTCTCAATGACATTGCCGGTCAAGGTCAATGTCATAGCAGGTTTGAACGTGCTTCGGGAGGGCGGCTCTGACTGAAGAATCAACCGGCGAGGAGCTGTTGTTCCAGCGTGCTGACGATTTCGCCGATCGTCCAGTCTTGTGCGGCGATGCGGACGGTGGCGTTTTCTTCGAGCCAGCCCTGCACCTTGCGCTCGGCGGACATCACCGTGCTGTGATTCCGGCCCCCAAAGTGCTGGCCGATCTCGGAGTACGCCGACGGCGTGTGCTTGCGGGCGAGAAACATCGCCAGCATGCGCGGCTGGGCGAGCGTGCGGACGCGACTGTCGGACTTCAAATCCTTCGGCCGCAGACCGAACAACTGACACACCACGCGCTCCACGTCGGCCAATCGTACGATCCGCAGGCAGTCGCGTTCCAGGTCGGCGAGCACTTGCCGCGCGATGCTGAGCGTGATCCGCTGCCGGGTCATGGCGAAGTAGGTTTGCAGACAGTTCAGCGCCCCTTCCAGCTCGCGCACGCTGCCGGTGAACCGGTCGGCGATGAAGTCGAGCGCTTCGGGGGCGAATTCGCCATCGAGCCGCGCGGCCTTTGCGGTGACAATCTTGCGGCGCGTCTCGGCGTCCGGTGTTTCCAAGCGGCAGACCAACCCGGATTGCAGCCGCGAGATCAGATCGTCACCGAGTTTCGCCAGCAGACGGGGATGCCGGTCACCCGTCATCACGACCTGGCGGCGATGGTCGATCAGATCCGCGAGCGTGTGGAGAAATTCTTCCTGAAACACGCGCTTGGATTCGAAGAAATCGACGTCGTCCACAAGCAGGAGGTCGACGCCGCGGAATTTCTGACGGAAGCTGGGGAGCGTCCGATCGCGCAGCGACTGCGTGAAGTAATTGGCAAACCCTTCGGCGGTAATCAGCACCACCTGCAGGTTCGGATGTGAACGCCGCAGCTGCCGGCAAATGCCTTCCAGCAGATGCGACTTGCCCGTGCCGACCGCACCGTGCAGATAGAGCGGATTGAACTGCAGCCCGGGCGAGATCGCCACCTGCCGGCACGCCGTCACGGCAATCTCGGTCGATGGCCCGGCGATGTATTCGGAGAGCTCCGCCAAGCGGCGCTGCCGCGGTAAAGCGGCTGGCGACGTTGTGCTTTCCACCGCTGTGGCAAGGCGCACCGTGGGCTCTGCGACCGCTTTTGGTTCCGCTGGCAAGGTGACCGCGGCGGCGACTGCCTTCGCGCTGGCTTTCTGACGGCGGTGCTCCACCGGCATGCTGCCCGACAGCGACAGCCGGGCATCGACCGTCATGACGGCCGTCGCGCTGGGACCCAGCACGGCTTGTGCGGTGGCGGTCAACGCCGGTCCGAACTGCTTCTGCATGCAGTTGAGCAGGAACGGACTGCCGACAGCGATCGCGAGCACATCATCGCGAATCTCGAGATTGATCTTGTCTTCGCACCACAGAGCAAATGGTTTTGCTCCCAGGCGCGACTTCATTTCGGCCAGCACGGCCGCCCGGCGGGGATCCTCGTGACCCATCGCGGCGCGGTCCGTCCCTGTCGGCGTCATGCCGGGCTGCATCTTGCGACCCCCACGCTCCAGTCCCACCCTGCCTGCATTCACTCGTGCCGGAAATCGGCGCAGCCGATCTCCCGATGCTGACCCACCCCTGGTTCAGCATGCACACGAATGCCTGTGTTCAGAACGGGAAAGTTGAAAAAGGACACCTCATCAGAGGACAGGAAGCCGGCAGAAGAATGCCGAAGACCGTTCTTCGATGAGTGTCTTCCAGACTCACTCAGTGAGGTCAGATCGTAGCTCTCAGACGGCGAGAGTCAAACCCATCGCGTTCGCAAAAAATTCGCCGAACGTTCATCAGGTGGAGAAATGACCGAAAGTCGCTTGGGAGTCGGGGGTTGGCTCAGAAGTCCTGTTGACGAACCGCCACGGAAGAGGTCGCGCGTCATGTTCGTAAGCTGTCGATTACTTTCATGCCAAACCGCCGGGCCACCGAAAGAGGGCTTGCCGTCGCGACAGATGCGAGAAGCCCAGTTGGCCGTAAATCTCGATGGCGAATGAGTTTTTGGAGTCGACGGCAAGGAATACGAGTCGTCCGCCGTGCTGCTTCGCCACGTTCAGCGCGTGAATCAGAGCCTTGCGACCATAGCCGCGCCCGCGTGCCGAAGGGAGAACCCCGAAGTAAACCAGCTCCACCGCGGATTGCTCGGGATGCTCGTTCAACAGCACCACGGCGACATCGGTTTCGCCGGCTCTGTACAGTATCCACAGCTCGGGGCGAAACTCACCGGAAAGTCGATGGCTCGCGAGCGCTTCCCGCCCATTCCGCAAACCTTCCAGCACCGTGCAATCCAGCGAACCCGTGTAGCTCGCTTCGAGCAACGCGGCGAAGCGATCGGCATTGCGCGATGCGTCGAACGCCTCGGCGGTCCAGTCAGCCTCATCGGTCGCTGCGGGAAGATCGTCACTCAACTCGCGCACGAGGAAATCGAGATTGGTGATCGCAGTGAAGCCGTGTGCCTGATAGACCGAGCTGTCGGGCGTCTCGGCGGGGTCGAGGAGAATCTGCCCGAGTCGCGCAGACGAAGCGTCGAGCCGGGCGGTGACTTCTCGCATCAGCGCGGCTTCTACCGCGATCGGATCGCTGGCCGCGGTCGTCACGACAGGCGGCCACACCAGCGTGATGCCGTCGGGCTGCTCCATCGTCAGTGACGCGGCGACCGGTTCTCCATTCTCCAGCCCCCACCGCAGTCCGGAGAGATTGAGCCGGCCTTCACTGACGGAAACCAGCGTCGAATCAATCCGCGGCTGCTGCTCGTCTACAGGAAACGTGGCGAAGAGAATCGCCAGCGCCGCCGGCCAGTCACGGACCTCGACCGGGGCGATCATCAGGCCGGGAACATGGGGATGCACGCTGTCGTCGCGGTTCATCGTCCCAACCGCTGCAGACGTTGCCCCGTCAGTCCGGCATTCGGCTGGAACGTTCCCAGAACGGGGGCCAAAGCGGCTTGAATGACCGGGCTTTCATCCGCTTCCTGAGCCGCGTTGACCAGTCGCACCTGATCTTTCGAGAGGAGCAAGCCGTGCCGCTGGATGTGTGCGGTCAGCTGGTCGGCCGCGCGGGTGCGAGTTTCAATCGGCAGATTCGGGTTCAGGGCAAACTCCGTCAATCGCGTCTGCACTTCCGCCGTCGGGACCGCACCCAGCGCGACGATCAGATTCGGTGCCAGTTCTTCGTCATCGATCAGCGGAATCAACTCGCGTTCCGCGTCGGTGATATCAAACAGGCGAGAGTTCTTGCTCGTCGCGATCGTCGCCAGCCAGTAGGTCGCCAGAACGCGGTGCTCACGGCGTTCGTCCTGCGTCAGCGGCGGGGCCTGCAGGCCGGAAAGGAACGGCCGGGCTTGTCCCCAGAAGTCATCCGCCGAGGACGATTCGCTCACGTAGGTCGCCAAGCCGGTCCGTTTGATCAGCCTCGTCATCTTGTTGCGAGTGTCTTCCGGTCCGTAGATGATGATCGGGATCGATGAGGTCCGCGCATCGGCTCGCAGATTCGCGATCGTCTGTGACAGAGCCCAGTCAACGGCATTGACGTGAATCACGATCAGATCGATGCCTGCGAGTTCCGCGGCTTGTTGAAAACCTTGCTTGCCGGTCGCGACGGCGAGACCTTCGAAGCCCTGCTCGTTGAGATATCCGCCGACAATGATGCCGCGTTCGCGGTCGGCGTCGATCACCATCGCGCGGGCCTGACCGGGATCGGTCAACGCGCGTCGCAGGATCTGCACCACCCGTCGTGACCCGGCAAATTCCGTCGTCGGTTCTGAACGCAGTACGACCATCGCCGCTTCGAACTGAATCCGCACGTCCGGATAATTCAGCGCGAGGATAACCGGCGAAACGAGACCGTCGCGCGTCCGAACGAGTTCGCGCGTCGGGATGTGCTTCATCGCCGTGAGGATCGCCCACGCCGCATCGGTGCGCCCCCACGTGAGCGCTTGCCGCAAAGAATCGGTGAGCAGCGGCAAGCCGGTGGTGAGTGCTCCGCCGAGGACTGATCCCGCTGTGATCGGCAGCGGCTCGGCCCATCCGCGGTTCTGCACTTCGAGGGCGAGCGTAGTATTCAGCGCGAGGCGTTGCAGCTCGGGGCGTTCCGGCGCGAGGTCGAGGGCATCACGAGCCAGGCGCTGGGCGACCGCCAGCGTAGCGGGTCCCACGTCCACGGTCCGGCCGACAAGGAGATCGGTCTCCGGATCCCATGACCAGCGGGTGAGCGTCCGTTCGACTTCGTTCTCCGGTGCGAGAAGCGTCACCCGGGTGAAATATTCCTCGGCCCGTGTCCGCAGGTCCTGCAGCGCGGTGACCGATTCCACCGATTGCAGTTGATCAGGACTGCCGGTACGCAGAGCCGCGATGGCCCGCTTCGCCTGCAGCCGCGTTCCGGGTGTCACGGCTTCCGAGAACGCCAGCCGCCAGAGGTAGGGAATTGCTTCTTTGGCGTCCAGCAGTCGTAGTCCGTCGATCGCCGCCATCCGCACGAGTTCATGCGGCGATTCCAGCGCACCGATCAACGCGGGAACGACCTGTCGGCCCATGCGGACGAGCGCGAGGCTGATGGCATCCCGTTGTTCTTCAATCGGCGTCGTCGCCAGCACGCGAAGCATTTGCGGGACAGCGCGCGGTCCGGCGTTACGCAGTTCCCGATAGGCGATTTCGCGCTCGGTGCTGTTGCCGGTCAGCCGGGCGATCATGCCTTCGACAAACGCGGGGTCATCGACTTGGCCGCGTGACGCCCGGTTCAACCGGTCCAACACGGCTTTGCCGGCGGGCTGCAATTCGGGAATCCGTGACAGCCGCAGGAACGATCCGGTGCCATGCTCATCGCGCAGCTTAATCAGCAGTTCGTCGGTCGGCTCGCCTTCCGCGAACTGGGTGAGATATTTTCCCGCGAGATCGAACCGTCCGAGTTCGACCAGCAGCAGCACGGACGAGAAGAGTTCTTCGGGGGTGGTGGGCTCGATCAGCAGAGGCGACGGCTGCGGCGCAGGCGGCAATGGTTGCGGCGGTGCTACCCCTTGAGCACCCACCATCCCGGCTTGGGACAGTGCGACAGTCGCCGTGAGAAACCAGGAAAACGCCCGGGCCATACCGCAGACTCCCTTGCGGGGAGAATCAATACCGACGCGTTAGAGCCGGTACTGTTTTCCCAACCGACCTCAACCGATACCACCGTCTCATCCTAAAGACGGCGTCCGACCCAAAACAACGGTTTCCTGTCGTCTCGCGGCGCGGAAAGCACGGAAGATGCCCGGAATCGTTATTCGGCCGGTTGGAGGGGTTGATCACACAGCGCCCACGCCGTCCCGCAGTAATGGCCGCAACCAACGTGCATGAAATAACGGCAGTACCACCCAGCGCGGTTATGCCGGTGGTAGTGATCCTGCTAAGGCCCACGGTTTCTGAACCGTGGGTCTCTTGAGCAATCACTCCTCCGGCAATTCATGCGCGATGATATCCGCATACGTTTCCCGGCGACGAATCACGGTGACCTTCCCACCGTCGACCATCACCTCCGCCGCCCGCGGTCGCGAGTTGTAGTTGCTGCTCATCGCGGAACCGTAGGCCCCGGCGGAAAAAATCGAGAGCAGATCCCCGCGCTGCAGCGGCGGCAGATAGCGGTCTTTCGCGAAATAGTCGCTCGATTCACAGATTGGGCCGACAACGTCCGTCTTTTCGCAACCGGCAATCTCGCCCTCGACGAGTTCCGGCATCGCCACCGCGGGCTTCACCGGCCAGATGCGATGGAACGAATCATACATCGCCGGGCGGACCAGATCGTTCATCGCCCCGTCCTGAATCACGAAGAGCTTTCCCCCTTCACGCTTGGTGAAGACGACCTGAGTGCAGAGAATCGCCGAGTTGCCGACGACAAAGCGGCCGGGTTCCAGCGCGAGTTTGCACCCCGCGGCTTTCACGGCGGGGATGATTACCTTGGCGTATTCCGACGCCGGCAGACCTTCATTGCCGCGATAGCTGATGCCAAAGCCACCGCCGAGATTCAGCCACTGAATGTCGTGTCCGTTGGCCCGCAGACCTTTCACGACTTCGATCGCCTTGGCACCGGCTTCCGCGTACGGATCCGTTGTCAGAATTGGCGAACCGAGGTGCATGTGGATGCCGAGCAGTTTCAGCCGGGGATCACGCAGCACTTTCGCCGCGAGTTCCTCGAACCGCTCGATATCCATGCCGAACTTGTTGCCCTTTTTGCCGGTCGTCGTCTTCGCATGGGTTTTGGCGTCAACATCCGGATTGAGCCGCAGCGCGATCGGTCCGACGACGCCCATTTCCCCGGCGATTGCGGCGATGGCGTCGAGTTCCGCCTCGCTCTCGACGTCGAACATCAGAATCTGTGATTCCAGCGCGAAACGGATTTCCTCATCTGTCTTGCCAACGCCGGCGAAAACGACCTTCGACGTGTCCGCCCCGGCGGCTTTCACCCGGTAAAGTTCCCCGCCGGAAACGACGTCGAAACTCGATCCCGCTTCCGCCATCGTCTTCAGAACGCCGAGGTTCGAGTTCGCCTTCACCGAGTAACAGATGACCGGCTCGACTTCCGCAAAAGCTTCCTGAATCTGCCGCAACTGACCGAGCAGAAACGACTTGGAGTAGATCCACAGCGGCGTACCAAACTCTTCCGCCAGGCGACCCACGGCGACATCTTCGCAGAACAGTTCACCGGAACGATATTCAAAGGCGGGCATGGTGGGCTTCTTTGCGGGTGGCGGGATTTGTGCGGCCAGACCCCACTGGAGCATCGCGGGTTCGGTCCGTTCGGCGTCCAAACTACTGAAGCCGTGATAGGAATTCCATCGAGCAGGCGAGCGTCGAGCCGTCAGGCCGACGAGTCTTCGAAGCACGACATCAACTCGTCGGGCTGACGCCGCGACGCTCGCCCGGGCCGGGTTCATCTTCGCGCAACTTCGTCACGGCGATAAAGTTCCGCTCGAGTGCTACTGGCTCGGCCAGTGCCTGCGGAATTGTTCCCCACTTCCCCAAGACACTGGCGGAGCCAGTGGCACACAAAGTCCGTATCGTAGTAGCCCGGCGAAAGGATTCGCCCATGCGCGTTGCCCTGTTTGAAGATGACCTCGCAGCTAACTTCCTGCCACTGGTGTGGTTGCGGCCGGTGTGTGAGCTGTTGTGCGGACATTTTTCCGCGCGCGAACGGGCCATTCGCTTTCTGCCGGTGACCGAATGGGGCGTCTTCTGTCGGCCGGAACTTTCCGAGGTCTATGCCGAGGATCATCCCGAAGCACAGATCAATGTGCCGCGGTGGTTGTCGCAGGGCCGCACGTTGTTGCTCAGCAGTCGCTGGCTGGTCGATCCGCACGAGCTGGCCAAGTGCGATCCTGACGCCGCCGGGTTGATCGACGGCGAAGTCGCATGGATCAGCGTTGAACCCGAAGAGATGCCGCTGTTCCTCATGCAGGATTGTGCCTCTGCGGTGAATCAATTGGCGCGGACTCGCCGGCGGGTCAAAACCACTGGTCAACTCGTGAAGTACCCGTGGGATCTGATCGCCCACAACGCGGACCAACTCGCGCTGGACTTCCGCGCGCGACCGAAACATTCACCGCAGGATCTGTCCGGAACGCAAGCGGCGGTCGTCGGTTCGCGCGATGACGTCTACGTCGATGCCACCGCTTCGATTGACCCGTTCGTCGTGATCGATGCCCGCAAAGGCCCGGTCTACATTGATGCGGGGGCGATGGTCCAGGCTTTCACGCGGCTGGAAGGACCGTGCTACATCGGCCGTGAATCGCAACTCTTCCGCACGAATCTGCGCGAGGGAACCTCAATCGGCCCGGTGTGCCGCGTCGGTGGCGAGATCGAAGGCGCGATCCTGCACGGCTACGTCAACAAATACCACGACGGTTTCCTCGGTCACGGTTACGTCGGCCCGTGGTGCAATCTCGGGGCTCTCACCACCAACAGCGATTTGAAGAACGATTACTCGACGGTGAAGGTCCCGCTGATCGGCGAAGCGATTGAAACCGGCCAGAAGAAAGTCGGCGTTTTCATTGGCGATCACACCAAGACCGCCATCGGCAGCTGCTTCAACACGGGCACGTCGGTGGGAATCATGTGCCAGGTGCTGCCCGGCGGCGAACTGTTGCCCAAGCACATCCCGTCGTTCTCGCGCATCTGGCACGGCGAACTCGCCGACGGCTTCCCGCTGGACAACGGCCTCGCCACCGCCCGCGCCGCGATGGACCGCCGCGCCCGTACGCTGACCGACGCCCAGGAACAGCTGCTCAGGCATGTTTTCCACGCGACAACATCCGAACGCGATTCGGCGTTTCAACGCCATGCCGAACGCCGCGCCATAAGCTCAGCGCGATAGGCCCTGTTTTGCCGGAGAAGTCGAAATGTACAACGCCGCTGCCTACGCACTGCTCGTCGCCGGCCTACATACATGGATGGTATTGTGTCAGCCTCAACCCGGCGGGGGAGCTGGCAACGAAAGCGTTCGACAAGAAGACAATAAGATCGAGAGACGGCTGCAGGGAAAATGGACTGTCGTCGAAGCGAGTGGAAGTTATGGGATTGTCAATGAAGACGAATACGGTGGTAAGCTGTCCTTCGACTTTGATGGAGACAAGTTGTCTTCTATCCAGGGGGGCAAGACCACGGACTCAAGACGATTCACAATCGACACCACTCATTCGCCCACGTGGATCAACGCTGGCGCTATCAAGGGAATTGTTCGTCTTGAAGGAGACACCCTGACAATTTGCTGGGGATTCAAACGGCCGCGTGGGTTTGACCTCGCCGAGGGCAACATTTTTGAGGAACGATACATTCTCAAAAGGGTCAAACCGGGTAGCCCCGATTGACCGTTTGCGGTCTATCGGGGTCGCGCAGCGACAAGAAGCTTGTGATTCAGCGAACGTCGGTCGTGAAGGCTCTTGCGGCTTCGCCGCCCCGGTAGCCATCGGAATGGCAACCGGGGCCACCCAGGAGAATCTCCGTTGCCGACGCGTCCCCTCTTCAATGCGGGCCGGTTGGCGTTCTTTCCTGCCGTGTGATACCCTACGGGTTTCTACTGATTTTTGGTTGGCGGGCCTGGAACTCGGACGGAAGATGGCAGCAATAAATGTTGGCTCACCGGGGAAGAGCCCCGGGGCGAGCCTGATTCCGCGCGTTCTCGGAGCCATCATTCTCGTTGGTCTTGCCAGCGGTTGTGGTGAATCGGTTCCGGTTTCCAACGTCGCACCGCCGGAGCAACCTCACTCGATTTCGGCAGGCTTGCCGGAAGTGGCTTTGCCCGCGCGTTATAAGCCGCGGCAAAAGGCGGAAATGGGCGGCTATGGCATGATCATCGAGAGCGTTCCGCAGTGGCCCGTTAAAGCCACGTCGGGCGAAATCGCTGAATACTGGAAAGGCCCCGGCTTTCGACATGCCGCCGTCCTCGATCAACAGCTGGCTGCCGCACCGCCGCTCCAGCATCGGATCATGCTGCTGGTGACCAAGGCGATGGCGCTGAATTATGAAGGCGAGGCGACGCGCGCCTACAAGGAACTGGAACAGGCTCGCGCGCTGTTAGCAGATGTTCCGGAAATGGCTGAGGAAGCGCTGTATACCGTCATCTATTCGCAGGGAATCACCGCATTGCGTCGCGGCGAGAATGAGAACTGCATTCTTTGTCGCGGTGAGAGCTCCTGCATTCTCCCGATTTCACCGGCCGCCGTTCACATTCACCCGGAAGGATCCCGGCTCGCCATCAAGCATTTCACCGAGTATCTGCAGCAGTTTCCGGATGATCTGCAAGTCCATTGGCTGCTCAATCTGGCCCATATGACCTTGGGCGAACATCCGGACGGCGTGGACCCCAAGTATCTTGTTTCGCTCGACCGCTTCCGACAGTCCGAATTTGATATCGGCCGCTTCCGCGACGTCGGCCACCTCGTGGGCATCAACCGCCTCAATCAAGCCGGCGGCGCGATTCTTGAGGACTTCGACAACGATGGATTGCTCGACTTCGCGGTCAGCGGGTTCGATCCCACGCAGGTCATGGGGTTGTATCACAACATGGGAAACGGAAAGTTCGAAAACCGCACGGTGGCGGCGGGTTTGGAGGAACAGTTCGGCGGCTTGTATTGCGTGCAGACCGATTTCAATAACGACGGTTACAAGGACATCTTCATTCCGCGCGGCGCCTGGCTGAAACATCCCATGCGACCCAGCCTGCTGGAAAACAATCGCGACGGAACCTTTCGCGATGTGACCGAAGCGGCGGGACTGCTCGACCCGGTCAATTCCAATTCCGCCACCTGGGCCGACTACGACAACGACGGCTGGCTGGATCTCTTCATCTGCTGCGAACAGCAAACCCAGCGGCTGTATCACAACCGCGGCAATGGGACGTTTGAGGAAGTCGCCGAGGCCGCAGGCGTGGCGGGAACGAACCGTGATTTCTGCAAGGGAGCCGCCTGGATCGATTACGATAACGACGGCGCTCCTGACCTGTATGTCAGCAATCTCGGCGCTCCGGCCAGACTCTATCACAATAACCGCGACGGCACGTTTACCGACCGCACGCAGCCGATGGGCATTAACGGCCCGGAATCCGGCTTCTCGTGCTGGGCTTGGGACTACGACAACGACGGCTGGCTCGATGTGTTTCACACGTGCTATGAGCGCACGGTCGAAGGCATCGTGAAGGGGGTGATCGGCGAACCGCACGGTGCGATGTCTGGCAAGCTCTATCGAAATCTCCAGGGCCAGGGGTTTCAGGACATGACAGCGGAAGCGGGGCTCGATCTGATGTTCGCCACCATGGGGAGCAACTTCGCTGATCTTGATAGCGATGGTTATCTCGACATGTACCTGGGAACCGGCGATCCGCAACTGAGCATGTTGGTCCCCAATCGCATGTACAAGAATGTGGCTGGCCAGCGCTTTGCCGAAATCAGCGGATCGTCTGGCACGGGGCATCTTCAGAAAGGTCATGCCGTCGCCTGTGGAGATTGGGATCGTGACGGCGATGTCGACGTCTTTATCGAGATGGGGGGGGCGATCAACGGCGACAAGTATCACAACGTCCTCTTCCAGAATCCCGGGCAGGGACATCACTCGCTGACCGTGAAACTGACCGGGACGAAGACCAATCGCGCTGCCATCGGCGCCCGCATCAAGGTGGTCACCGGCGGCGAGAATCCGTTGACGATTCATCGCCACGTCACGTCCGGCAGCAGCTTCGGAGCCAATCCGCTGGAGCAGACGATCGGCATCGGCAATGCCGAACAGATCGCGACGCTGGAAATTCACTGGCCGACGAGCAACACAACGCAGGTCTTTCACGACATCGCCACTGACCAGATGATCGAGATCGTCGAATTTGAAGAAGGCTACCGCACGCTGGAAACGAAACGTATTCCGCTCCCTGCTGACACGGAGCAGTAGGCTTCCGTTGGCGTTCTTTCCTGCCGTGTGATACGCTACGGGTTTTCCGCTGGCCCCGGGGGTTGGCGGGCCTGAACTCGGACGCGAAGATGACAGCAGGAAACGCCGGGTCGCCGGTGAGCACGGGGGCGAGCCACAGCCCCGATTTACACGTCGTGGATCCTCAGCAGGAAGAGTTGATCCTCGTCCTCGACTTCGGCGGGCAAACGGCCCAGCTCATCGCCCGCCGCGTGCGGGATCGCAATGTCTTCTGCCAGCTTGTCCGGCATGACCTCTCCGCCGAACGTATCCGCGAGCTCAATCCGAAAGGGCTGATCCTTTCCGGTGGTCCCGCGAGTGTGTACGGGGAACATTCCCCGCAGATCGACCCGAGAATTCTTGACCTCGGTATTCCGGTCCTCGGCATCTGTTACGGGATGCAGCTCGCCTGCCAAGTGCAGGGCGGGGCGGTGCGACCCGGTCATGCCCGCGAATTCGGACGCCGTGAACTGAAGGTCACGGAGCGGCATCCGCTGTTCGATCAGGTGCCGGAAATCTCCACGGTATGGATGAGCCACGGCGATCAGGTCGAAGGCATCTCGGATGATTACATCGGTCTCGCGGTGACCGATACGTGCCCTTTCGCCGCGGTGTTGCACAAGACGCAACCCATTTACGGCCTGCAATTCCATCCTGAAGTCACGCACACCGCGTTCGGCACACAACTGCTCGAAAACTTCGTCAAGAAAATCTGCGGCTGCCGTGGGACGTGGCAGATTTCGTCGCTGATCGAAAAAGAGATCACCGCGATTCGCGCTCGGGTCGGCAAGTCGCGCGTGATCTGTGGGCTCTCCGGCGGTGTCGATTCGTCGGTGGTCGCGGCGATTCTGTACAAGGCGATCGGTCCGCAACTGTCGTGCATCTTCGTGGATAACGGCCTGCTGCGGAAAGGTGAGCTCGACAAAGTCAAAACCCGGTTTCGCGATCATTTCAAAACCGATCTGCACGTGGTCGATGCTGCCGATCGCTTCCTTGGCGAACTGAAGGGCGTGTCCGATCCGCAGCAGAAGCGGAAGATCATCGGCCGCGTGTTTATTGAGGTGTTCCGCAAGGAAGCCGAGTCGATCGAGGATGCCCGATTCCTCGCGCAAGGAACGTTGTACCCGGATGTGATCGAATCCGGCGGCAGTCCCGATGGTCCCGCAGCGACGATCAAGTCGCATCACAACGTCGGCGGCTTGCCCGAGCAACTGGGTTTCGAACTCATCGAACCGCTGCGGGATCTCTTCAAGGACGAAGTGCGGCGGATGGGTCTGGAACTCGGACTCACCGAAGAACTCATCTGGCGGCATCCGTTCCCCGGCCCCGGTCTCGCGGTGCGGTGTCTCGGTGCGATTTCACCGGAACGGCTGGTCGCCCTGCGTGAAGCCGATGCGATCGTCCTCGACGAACTTCGCAAAGCCGGGTTGTACCGTGAGATTCAACAGGCCTTCGCGGTGTTGCTGCCGGTGCAATCCGTCGGCGTGATGGGCGACGGCCGCACTTATGAAGACGCCATCGCTGTCCGTGCGGTGACCACCGACGACTTCATGACCGCCGACTGGTATCCGATGCCATATCCGGTGCTGCAGAAGATTTCCAGCCGGATCATCAACGAGGTCCGCGGCGTCAACCGCGTGGTGTATGACGTGAGCTCGAAGCCGCCGAGTACGATTGAGTGGGAGTGAGGATGTAGGGTTTGCCGAGTCCGCGAGGCGAACCACGATTGATCGACTCTCATTGAAGAAGCGGTTCGCCTCGCGGACTCGGCAAACCCTACGCGTTGATTAGAACGTCACGCCGATCTGGCCGCGCAGCGTCGTTGGTGCGCCGGGAGCGATTTGCAGGTCGCTGACGGAACCCGCGTAGTAGCGTTTGTCGAACAGGTTTTCAACATAGAGTGCGGCGTCGAAGAGACCGCGCTTGTAGAAGACGCCGCTGTCCCAGCGGGTGTAGTCGGGCAGCCGCAGCGTACCGCCGTAAGACGCGAGGCGGTCGTCAACGAAGATCAGACCCAGGCCGCCCCCGAGCGTGTGGCTCGTGTTCTGAATCACGTTGTACCGCGTCCACATGTTGACCGTGTGCCGCGGCACGTTGCGCGGACGGCGGCCGTCGATCGTGGGGTCCGTGTCATCGGAGATCAACGCATCGGTGAAGGTGTAGTTGGACGTCGTGGACCAGCGCTCGGTGATCTGTCCGAGCAGGCTCAACTCGACGCCTTGCACTTCCTGCTGCCCCGCCTGTGACGTGACAAAGAACGGCGGTGCGGCGACCTGGCGGTCGATGGTGATGTTCTCTTTTTGAATCCAGAA
>DASRYX010000383.1:0-6267 GCA_035686985.1 Planctomycetaceae bacterium
GGCATGCTCACCCCCGAGCAGGTCCGGCCGTTCTTTGTCGACCTGCAACAGGATGACTACACCAGCCATCTGGCGATGGTCCACTCGCGGTTCAGCACCAACACCTTCCCCAGCTGGGACCGGGCGCATCCGCAGCGGTACATGGCGCACAACGGCGAAATCAACACCGTCCGTGGCAACGCCAACTGGATGTATGCCCGCCAGGGGATGATGAAGTCGGAACTCTTTGGCGACGATCTGTCGAAGTTGCCCGAGTCGCTGCAATGCGGCTCGATGATCGGGAAGAGTTTTTGCAGATCGTCGCCGAACAGTTCCGACTTCATCATCCCCTGGCGGGCATACATCCAGTTGGCGTTGCCGCGGACAGTGTTGATTTCGCCGTTATGGGCCATGTACCGCTGCGGATGTGCCCGGTCCCAGCTGGGGAACGTGTTGGTGCTGAACCGCGAGTGGACCATGGCCAGGTGGCTGGTGTAGTCATCCTGTTGCAGGTCCACAAAGAACGGCCGAACCTGCTCGGGGGTGAGCATGCCCTTGTAAATCAGCACGCGGCTCGACAGCGAGCAGCAATAGAACATCAGCGCCTGCGGCAGATTCCCTTCGCGCAGCCGGTGACTGGCCCGCTTGCGGATCATGAACAGCTGCCGGTCGAACGCCTGCTGGTCAATGCCCGCGGCGGCCCCGACGAAGACCTGTTCAAAGGCCGGCATCGCGGCGCGGGCTGACGGGCCGATGTCGGCCAACGCCGGTTCATGCGGGACCTTGCGCCAGCCGATGAGCGATTGCCCCTGCTCGGCGATCAGGCGGTTGAACTCGTCCTTGCAGATCGCGCGCTGCTCGGGATCGGTCGGCAGGAAGACGAGGCCGACGCCATATTTTCCGACTTCCGGAAGCGTGGCCCCGAATTCTTCTTTGGCGACGCGGGCCATGAACTCATGCGGTAGCGCGGTCAGAATCCCCGCACCGTCGCCGGTGTTCGCTTCACAACCACAGGCCCCGCGGTGGGACATGTGGCGGAGCATCCGCAGCGCATCTTCGAGAATCTGATGCGACCGCTGGCCTTTGATGTGCGCCACAAAGCCGACGCCGCAGTTGTCATGCTCGTTCGCCGGATCGTAGAGCCCCTGTGCCTTCGGCGTTCCATCGGAATGAAACAGTTCCGGGTTGCGGGTGAAGAGGGGGGTGTCGGTCATAAAGCACACTCACTTCGAGTAAACCGAACTTGACGACAGGTGTCGAAAGTTCATTGGGAACGTGTGATCAAGTGTTCGCGGTGGCGACCGTCGCGGCCTTCCGGGGCGTCGACTGCACCACTTTCGGACGGAAAAACGATTCGGGAGGTTCGTGCAGGAGTTCGAGGAACCGCTGCACGGCTGTGGTTAACGTGTTGTGTCGCTTGTGGATAATGCCGAGCGGCCGTACCCAGCGGACATCTTCCAGTTTCAACATCCGCAACGAGCCGATTTCCATCTCGCGCCGGACGGTTGAAATCGGCAGAAGTGCAATCCCCGAACCGATTTCCACGGCGCGCTTAATCGTTTCGATGTTGTCGAATTCGTGGACGACATCGACGGAAACCTTGGCGTGTCGCAGCCAGCGGTCCATTTCAGCGCGGATTTGCAATTCGTGTGTAAAAGCAACCAGCGATTCGCCGTCTAATTCTGCGGCGACGAGGGATTTTCGAGCACCCAGCCGATGCTGCGGCGGGACCACAACGACGATTTCCTGTTCCTGCCACGGAATGCAGGTCAGCTCCGCCCGCTTCGGCGGGAACGAAATCAGCCCGAGATCGGCTTCGTCGCTGATCACGCGGTCCAGCACCGCCTCGGGGTGCAGGTACCGTAATTCCAAGGCCGCGTCGGGATAGAGGTGCTCGAACTGTTTGACATAGCAGTCCATCTGCAACAGGCCGACGGAATAGATTGAGGCGACGCGAACCGGTCCAGTGACTTTGTCCCGCACCTGCAACACGCGATCTTCGAGCCGGCGATACCCTTCGAGCAGTTCCCGGCAGCCTTCGTAATAGATTTTGCCGGAAGGAGTTAACTCTAACGGCCGTTTGTCGCGGCAGATCAGTTCGTGTCCGAACCGTTTCTCGATCGCCTTGACGGTTTCGCTCGCCACGGGCTGTGAAACACCGAGCGCTTTCGCAGCTTGGGAAAAGCTGCGAAGCCGGGCAACTTCACAAAAAAGCTCGAGGTCGCGAAGATCCATGCGTCGTTGTTTATCGTTTCGGGAGATACCGTTGCGGTGTCATTATCGCCAAAATGAATGCAGCAGTTTAGAAATCGCGAATAGAAGTCGTCAAGTGAATTCCGGTTTTCCGAAGTTGTCGCGGGTTCGGATTTCGGAAAAATGCGGTATGATCGCGCCATTCTGAAAATGTTTCCCCAAATCTTGAGCCAAACGCATGAATTCCTCGCGAAACATCCGATTGGTGGTCCTGATCAGCGGCGTCTTCGCCGGAGGGGTCCCGACCGTGGCCAATGACCTGCTCTATCCCCCGACCAAGACCGTGGACCAGGTCGACGACTACCACGGCACGACGGTCGCGGATCCCTACCGCTGGCTGGAGAAGGATGTCCGGGAAGACAAGGACGTCAAAGCGTGGGTGGAAGCTCAGAACGCGGTCACGTTCGGCTATCTCGAAAAACTCCCGCAGCGCGAGGCGTTAAAGAACCGCCTGACCAAACTATGGGACTACGAACGGTTCAGCACGCCCTCGAAGCAGGGGGCACGCTATGTCTTCTCGAAGAACAATGGCTTGCAGAACCAGTCCGTTCTCTATATCCAGCCGGCATTGGACGCCCCCGCGGAGGTTTTGCTCGATCCGAACTCCTGGTCGAAGGATGGCACGGTCGCCCTCGCGGGAACATCGTTCAGCGAAGACGGAAATTTCCTCGCGTACGGTGTGCAGGACGCCGGGTCGGACTGGAATACCTGGCGGGTGATGAAGGTCGACGACAAGACGGTGCTTGACGATGAACTCAAGTGGCTCAAATTCACCGGGGCGGCCTGGATGAAAGATGGCAGCGGGTTCTTCTATGCCCGTTATCCTGAACCAGAAAAAGGGGCCGCATTTCAGAAGCTGAATCTGAACCAGAAAGTTTACTTCCACAAGCTCGGCACGAATCAATCCGACGACAAGCTGGTGTTCGAGAATCCCGATGAGCCGACGTGGGGCTTTCAGGCCGACGTGAGCGACGACGGCAAGTATCTGGTGATCACGGCGTGGAAGGGGACCGACGACAAGTATCGCGTCTACTACAAGCCGATCGACAAGCTCGACGGAGAAGCGACGCATCTCGTCGGCAACTTTGATCAGGAATACTCGTTCCTCGGCAACGACGGTACGGTCTTTTACTTCCGCACGGATGAGAAAGCGCCCAAACGCCGGATCATCGCGATTGATCTTGCCCATCCGAATTCCGACGCGTGGAAGGAGATTGTCCCGGAACAGCCGCATGTGCTGACCGGCGTGAATCTGCTCGGCGACCGGATCTTCGCGACGTATCTGAAGGACGCCGTCACGCAGGTGAAGGTCTTTTCGACCGCCGGGAAGTTTGAGCGCGACGTGGAATTCGCCGGGATCGGTTCCGCAAGCGGATTCGGTGGGAAGCGGACGGATACCGAGACGTTCTATTCGTATCAGAGCTTTGCGACACCGCCGAGCATTTACCGGTACGATCCGACGACCGGGAAAAGCACGCTGCTGCGGCGCCCGGCGATTGACGTGAAGCCCGAGGACTACACCGTCGAGCAGGTGTTCTACACGAGTAAAGACGGCACCAATGTCCCGATGTTCCTTTGTTACAAGAAGGGGCTCCACAAGAACGGGGCGTTGCCGACGCTGTTGTATGGTTACGGTGGATTCAACATTTCGCTGACGCCGTCGTTCAGTGTGTCGCGGTTGTTGTGGATGGAACTCGGCGGCGTCTTCGCGATGCCGAACCTGCGCGGCGGCGGCGAATACGGCGAAGCCTGGCACCAGGGCGGAACCAAGCTCAACAAGCAGAATGTGTTCGACGACTTCATCGCCGCCGCGGAATGGCTGATTGCAAACAAGTATACGAAGCCCGAAAAACTTGCGATTCAAGGGGGCAGCAACGGCGGGCTGCTGGTCGGCGCATGTATGACACAGCGGCCGGACCTCTTCGGTGCGGCGCTCCCCGCGGTCGGTGTGATGGATATGTTGCGATTCCATCAGTTCACCGCCGGGCGATTCTGGGTCGACGATTATGGTTCCGCCGATGATAAGGACCAGTTCGCCGCGCTGATCAAGTATTCGCCGTATCACGCATTGAAGCCCGGGACGAAGTATCCCGCGACGATGGTCACCACGGCGGATACCGACGACCGCGTCGTTCCCGGTCACAGCTTTAAATTCGCTGCGCGGCTGCAGCAGTATCACGCCGGTCCGGCGCCGGTACTGATCCGCATCGAAACGCGCGCCGGTCACGGTGCGGGCAAGCCGACGGCGAAAATCATCGAGGAAGCCGCGGACCAGTACGCGTTTCTGATGCACGTGCTAGGGATGAAATAGCCGTTTAGCCGCGACCCGACAGGCGAGCGCTGCGTGGATTACAGCGCGTTGCGAATTCAGCACAGAGCGCTCCCCTGCGGGTCGCGGCTAAACATTTTCTGTTTGTTCGCGTTCGCGTTTTGACCATGCGGCGACGTAGAGTGCACGCTGTGCCTTTCGTTCGCCACGACCCCTCGCGATTGTCGTCCTGATGATCGTTGTCACGGATCTCACCAAAGAATTCACCACGGGCGGGCAGACGCTCCGCGCTGTGGATGGCTTGTCGCTCGCGGTTCCCGCCGGGGAAGTGTATGGGTTGCTTGGTCCCAACGGAGCCGGCAAGACGACGACCTTACGGATGATCCTCGGTCTCCTGGCACCCACCAGCGGCGACGTCACGGTCGGCGGCGAGCGTGTGTCGACGAATCCCGATGCCGTTAAACGGCTGATCGGGCTGGTCTCCGCGAGCGCCGGGTTGTATCAGTGGCTGTCGCCGCGCGAAACGCTGCACTACTTCGCCGATCTGTATGACCTGCCGGTGTCGGTCAAGAAGCAGCGGATTAACGAACTGACGCAGCTGCTCGATCTCGCCCGGTTTCTGGATCAGCGGTGTGCGACGCTCAGTACCGGGCAGAAACAGCGCGTGACATTGGCCCGGGCGTTGATGCATGATCCGCCGGTGATGCTGCTCGATGAGCCGACGCGCGGGCTCGACATCATCGGCACGCACGTCATTTTTGAATACGTCGCCAAGCTGCGAACGATGGGGAAAGCGATCATTCTCTGCACGCATCGGCTGGAAGAGGCCTCGCGGGTGTGTGACCGCATGGGGCTGCTCAACCGCGGTCGTCTGCAGCAGGAAGGAACCTTCGCGGAACTGCAACAGGCGACCGGCTGTGCCGGCCTGCATGATATGTTCCTGCAACTGCTCGGCACCGCGGCCCCGGCGCTGGGGCGGGCGTCATGAGTGCGGCTCATCATCTTGCTGTGTGGGGGCGACTCACGCTCAAGGAACTCCGCGAGACGCTGCGGGATCGCCGCACCATTGCCACGCTGGTGCTGATGCCGATCTTGGTTTATCCGCTGCTGGGAATGGCGTTCTCGAAGTTTCTGTTTGCCCAGCTCGATCAGCAGCCGGCGGCCGAATATCACATCGCCGTGGAAGATGAACACGCGCTGGAGTTGTTCACCGCATCTTACTCCAGCGGCAACCAACTCCTGGGCAAGGAGATCGATCCCGGACGTCCGTTGCCGCCGCGTGCGGGGGAAGCGCCGGAGCCTCGACTGACGCTGATCCGCCGCAATGAAGTGGACGATTCGCCGACATTAGAGGAGCTCGTCGAGAGTCTGGTCGCGGACATCGCGGTCCGCTTCGAACGAGAGCGGCTGCCGGCGAACGTGGAGTTCATTGTCCGTCAGGGTTCGCCCTTGGGACGCGAGGTGCGCGAGCATGTCGAGAAGCGGTTTCGGGCCGTGAATGATGCCTTTGTGACGCAGTACTTCGCGGCGCAGAGACCGGCGGTCAAGCTCCCCGTCACGTGGTCCGAGGTCACCGTTCCCGGTGTCGCCGTGCAGTCGTTTTCGCTGGCGACACTGGTTCCCCTCGTGTTGATCCTGATGACGGTCACCGGAGCGGTTTATCCGGCAATCGACCTCACCGCCGGTGAGCGCGAACGAGGCACGCTCGAAGCGCTGATGGCGGCACCGATCTCCCGCACGCGGGTGTTGCTCGCCAAATATGCGGC
>DASRYX010000384.1:0-2880 GCA_035686985.1 Planctomycetaceae bacterium
CACGAAAGCGGCCCGTATCGCCGAGTTGAAGCGTAACGGTTACCCCGCGTACACCACCTCCGCGGGGTGGCTCGGGTATGACGATGACAAGCTGCGGCAATTGTGTCGCGATTGCCTTGCCCAGGGTTGGGAAGTCTTCAAGATCAAAGTCGGACGCGACCTGCAGGATGACATCCGCCGCTGCCGCATCATCCGGGAAGAGATCGGCTGGGATCGGCGGATGATGATGGACGCCAACCAGGTCTGGGATGTCGACACCGCGATCGAGTGGATGCGGGCGCTCGCCGAGTTCAAACCGTGGTTCATCGAAGAACCGACGAATCCCGATGACGTGCTGGCTCACGCGGCGATTGCCAAGGCGGTCGCTCCGATCGCCGTTGCCACTGGTGAGCACTGCGCGAACCGCACAATGTTCAAACAGTTCCTGCAAGCCGGGGCGATCGGTGTGTGCCAGATCGACAGTTGCCGGCTCGGCGGCGTAAATGAAGTCCTCGCGGTGCTGCTGCTCGCGGCGAAGTTCGGTGTGCCGGTTTGTCCGCACGCCGGCGGTGTCGGATTGTGCGAGTACGTCCAGCATCTCGCGATGATCGATTACATTGCCGTCAGCGGGTCACTCGAAAACCGCCTGTGCGAGTTCGCGGGACATCTGCACGAGCATTTCCTCGATCCCGTCGTAATGAAAAGCGGCCGGTACACCGTGCCCACGACACCGGGGTACAGCATCACGATGAAACCGTCGTCAATCGCGGAATACACCTTTCCGTACGGCGCGGCGTGGCAATAATACTTTGCCCCCGGTTGTCCGCAACCAGGGGCTCTTCGCCTTTCAAAGACGATAGAAAGTCACCCTCCGTTGCGGACAACGGGGGGCTAAATGAGTGACATGATGCCTGGGCCGATTCTCTACTGCGGCGACACCGATCTCACCTCGGCGGCGGGTTATCTTGCGGGGTTGATGACCTCGTGGGGCATGCCATTTGAGTATGTCCGCAGCAACGAAGCGATCGAAGAGCCACGGCTCTCGCAGGCGTATTCGCTGATTATTCTGTCGGATTACCCCGCGGCGATGATGCCGCTGTCGACGCAGGAATCGCTCATTGACCAAGTGGAAGCCGGGGCAGGGCTGCTGATGATCGGCGGCTGGGAATCGTTCCAGGGATCGGGTGGTGACTGGGATCAGACGTTGGTGGCCGATGCCTTGCCGGTGATCATCGGCGCGGAGGATGACCGCCTCAATTTCGATCAGGGGGCTTATCTGCGGGAAGCCGTCGCTACAGCCGTCACCGCGGGGTTACCGTGGCGCGAACGGCCGCCGTTGATTGGTGGCATGAATCGCCTGCGGGCCAAACCCGACACGCAAACGGTAATGGAAGCGCTCCCGCTGGGGACGCGCTTTGACGCCGCCGGTCAACTGGAGATGACGACGCTGAACCCGATTCCCGCGCTCGTGCTGGGGCAATGCGAGAAAGGCAAAACCGCGGCCTTCGGGAGCGACGTCGCCCCGCACTGGGTCGGCGGCTTCGTCGACTGGGGCAACGAACGCGTCACCGCTCAAGCCAACAGCGCGGGATCGATCGAAGTCGGCAACTGGTATGCCCAGTTCTGGCGGCAGTTGCTGGAGTCGCTTGCCGCTTAGCGGATCACACCAGACGTCGTTAGGGGATTCTGTGAAACGCGAGGTTCAATCCCACGCGACGCCGTCCCAGGCGATGAGGCTTTCGAGGAAGGTCTTCACGCCGACGCTGAACGATTGCAGCAGGTGCTCGCCTTTTTCCGGTGTCGCGAATTGCGGTGAGCCGATGTGCCCGGGGACGGTGCGGTCTTTCGTGATCCAGCCGCGGTATGCCGGTTCGAACGCGAAACCGAAGTCGACGGTCTCGAGTTTCTGCACGTCGCCTTTCACCAGGTGCGGGTGAATCCGCAGGATCATCGACGTTTCCCACTCGCAGGCGTGGCCCATCTGCTTCTGCACGAGATCGCTGCGGGTTTCCCACGGCTTGGCGAAATCCCAATACGTCGCGAACAGCAGCAGCAGGTCCTTGCGGTCACGATGACGCTGCCGGACTTCGAAGATCGCCTGCTTGCCCGGCGTGCAGTTCCCACCGTGACCGTTGAGAAACACAATCCGTTTGAAACCGTGCGTCAGGAAATTCTCGGTGAGATCGTTGAGCAGATCGAGATAGCCGCGGGGCGTCGCCGTCAATGTGCCGGGGAAGTCAAGATGATGCTCGGAGTTTCCCAGCCACATCAGCGGCGCGAAGAGCACGCTGTCCTTCAGCGGCGTCGCAACGCGCTGGATGACTTCCGCCAGCAGCAGGCTGTCGGTGAAGACCGGCATGTGATGCCCGTGCTGCTCCAGCGCTGCGACCGGAATCACAACCGGCGTATCACGGGACAGGCTGTCGACCTCGGTCCAGGTCATGTCGGTAAGTTGCATGATTGCTTCGCTGGGCAGTAGGGAATGGGCGGTGGGCAGTGGTGAAATCGCGTTAATCAACGCTAGCGGTTTCGCGCTGCTTCCCAGCTGAACCGCGTGTTCTCGGGCTTAATGCTCTTCCGCTTTCGGTTCCGGCAAGTAGAACGACAATACAAGATTAATCAGGTACAGCGCCGTAGCGATGCTTGCGGCGACGTACGCCGTCTTCATCGCGGGGGAAGATCCCGGTACAAAGGCCGCAGTGGCGAGATATTGAGTCAACGCCGCAAACGGCGTCCCGATCATGCGGCCGCCGATGTTCGCCGCGAAGCTCTCGCCGGTACCACGCAGATGGACCGGATACGCATGCGGGAGATAGTTCCCCCAGAAACTGAACTGCGCGACCGTGAAGAAACCCGCGAGGAAAATCGCCAGTCCCAGCAGCGACACACTGAAGTTGTGGA
>DASRYX010000385.1:0-3623 GCA_035686985.1 Planctomycetaceae bacterium
ATGCGCCGTCACAACTGACCTCCGACCACGGTTGGAATCTCAAGCTGGACGCCATGCGGTTGCGGCCGCTGATCCAGGAGTTCTCACGGCTCGGGATTCGCGTCAGCCTGTTCATTGATCCGGTTCCAGAAGCGATGGCCGACGCGAAGGAACTCGGAGCCCATCGCGTCGAACTTTACACTGGGCCGTATGCCCACGACTTCGCCGCCGGACGACCCGAAGGGGCACTGGAGCAGTACGCCGCCGCGGCGCAAGCAGCGCTCGATGCCGGCCTGGAGATCAACGCGGGTCACGATCTCAGCTTGCAGAATCTCGGTCTGTTTCTGGATCGCGTCCCCGGTGTTGCAGAAGTCTCGATTGGTCACGCACTGATTTCCGATGCGCTGGAAGTCGGTCTCTCGAGTGCTGTGTACCACTACGCGGCCATCTGCCACCAGCCGCGCTGACGCTGTCATTGCTGCAAGATCGTGAACATGGCTGCGTGTGTTGCGGTAGGCTGAAACTCTGGCCGGTGCTACGATTCAGGGACCGGTTAACGATCCGCACCTGAGTCGAAGGAACCCTTCTGTGGCCACATCGTTCGATCATGCCCGCCGCTTCTTTGATCAAGCCGCAGATCTGCTCGACCTCTCGCAAAACATGCGGACGCTGCTGCTGACACCGCAGCGCGAAATCAAGGTACAGGTGGCGTTTGAACGCGACAACGGCGACCTCACGACGCTGATCGGCTACCGCATCCAGCACGACAAGTCCCGCGGCCCAATGAAAGGCGGGCTCCGCTATCACCCCGAAGTCGACGAAGCCGAGGTCCTCACGCTCGCCTCGCTGATGACCTGGAAGACGGCGGTCGTCAATCTTCCTTATGGCGGTGCCAAAGGGGGAATCGCGGTCGATCCACGCACGTTGAGCGTTGGTGAGCTCGAACGGATCACGAGGAAGTTCGTCGATGAAATCCACGACATGGTCGGGCCGGATAAGGACATCCCCGCGCCGGACATGGGAACGAACGCGCAAGTCATGGCGTGGTTTGCGAACCAGTACGAAAAATTCCACGGCCATCAACCCGCGTGCGTGACGGGGAAACCCGTCGAATTGCACGGTTCCGAAGGGCGCGAAGAAGCGACCGGCCGCGGGGTGGTAACGATCTCGGAAGCGTTATTCAAACGGATCAACCGCCCTTTTGCCGGAGTGCGGGTGGCGCTGCAAGGCTTCGGGAATGTGGGAAGCTTTGCGGCGCAGTATCTCGTCGACAAAGGCGCCAAGGTCGTCGGGCTGACCGACATGACCGGCGGAGTGTGGAATCCGGATGGCCTTGATATCCCCAAGTTGCTGGAACACGCGAAGAAGACCGGCGGCGTAAAGGATTTCCCCGGCAGCGACCCGCTCACCAACGAGCAACTCTTCGCCGCCGATGTCGACCTGCTGATTCCCGCGGCGCTGGGGAACGTGCTCAATGCCATGAATGCTCCGACGGTCCGGGCGAAATACATCGTGGAAGCCGCCAACAATCCCACGACGCCGGAAGCCGACGAGATCTTCCATAAGAATGGCATCACGGTCGTGCCGGACATTCTCGCGAACGCCGGCGGCGTGACCGTGAGCTACTTCGAGTGGGTGCAGAACCTGCAGCACTTCAAGTGGGATCTGGACCGCATCCGGCTGGAACTCGATAAGGTGATGCGTGACAGCTTCGACCGGGTCTGGAAAATCGCCGAGGAAAAGAAGGTGCCGCTGCGAACGGCGGCCTATGTTCTCGGTATCGGCCGCGTGGGTCGCGCGACGGTGTTAGGCGGAATCTGACGCTTCAGCCACCGGCCGCCCGCTATCATCCGGTGAGGGTGCGCCATAGAATCAGTGATCGTTTCTCCATCATTCGATTTTTTCCGGCGCGAGGCGTCACATGCCCAAGTTGCATCTGCTGCTTGACGGTCAGGATATTCCGCATGACCTGCAAGGCGAGGAGACGGTTCTGGGCCGGCTTCCTGAATGCCAGTTGCAGATCAATTCCGGCATGGTCTCGCGAAAGCACGCCCGCGTCCGCAAGACCGGTGAGAAGTACTTTCTGGAAGACCTGGGCAGCGGCAACGGGACGTTCTTGAACGGCAAGAAGCTCGACGCTCCCGCCGAAATTCGTCACGACGACCGCATCAAACTTGGACCGATCCTGCTGCGATTCGAGTTTCCGGAATCGGCCAAGCGCCGGCCGGCGGTCGACGACGAGGACGAGGATGAAAAATCATCCCCCCCCATCACCGGCCGGACCGAATCGATCGGCGGCTTCGGTCGATTGGAAGTGCAGCCGCAGGCCAAGCTGAAGGCGGTCCTCGAGATCAGCCGCAGCCTGGCTGGGACGACCGATCTGGATGCGCTGCTGCCGAAGATTCTCGACACGCTCTTCAAGGTCTTTCCGCACGCTGACCGGGGCATCATTCTCTTCAAGAACGAAGAAGGGAAGATGATTCCCAAGGCGACGAAGCACCGCCGCGCGACCGATGATGACACCGTGAAGGTCAGCCGCACCATTTTGCGGACCGTGCTCGAGCAGAAAACCGGCGTGCTGTCCGCCGATGCCACGAGCGATGCCCGTTTCGAAGCCAGCGAGTCGATCTCGAATCTCACAATCCGCTCGATGATGTGCGTCCCGATGCTCAACCTCGACGGTGAGCCGATCGGCGTGATCAGCATCGACACGCAGAATCCGTTCAACCAGTTCAAGGAAGACGACCTCGACCTGCTCGTCGCGGTGGCGGGCCAGGCCGCGATGTCCTATGAATCCGCGCGGTTGCTGGTGACCGCCGTGGAAAAGCAGAAGCAGGATCGCGAAATGGGCATCGCGATGGACGTGCAACGTGCGCTGCTGCCCACCGAGATGCCCAAGCCGCATCCGTGGGAATTCTTCGCCTCCTACGACACCGCGCAGGCCGTCGGGGGCGATTACTTCGACTGCATGCTGATGCCCGACGGCAAGAAGGTCTGTTTCGCGTTCGGCGATGTCGCCGGCAAAGGAGTGCCCGCGTCGCTGGTGATGTCAAAAATCTCCACGGTGGTGACAATCACCATGAATTTCCTCACCGATGTGCAGGAAGCGGCCTGCCGCATCAACGATCAGATGTGTACCAAAGCCGTCGAAGGCCGCTTTGTGACCTTCATCATCGGGATCATTGATCCTGAGACCGGCGACCTGGAATTCGTGAACGCCGGGCATATGCCCCTGATGATTCGCAAGGTGGATGGCACGATCGTGGAAATCGGCGAAGAAGCGGTCGGCGTCCCGCTCGGCGTGATGGAAGGGTTTCCGTACGACGTCGTGAAGTGCAAGCTCGAGCCAGGCGAAACCATTGTGCTCTACACCGACGGCGTCAGTGAAGCGATGAACCCCAACAGCGATCTCTACGGCATGGAACGCCTGCGGGCCCTCGTCCACACGAGCAACGCGGGCAAGGCCGAAGAACTCGGGAAGACGATTCTCGCCGATGTGCGCAAGTTCGCCAACGGCCGTCCGCAGAACGACGACATCACCATCATGGTCATCGGCCGCGGCACGTGAAACAGGGAAGAGTGCAAAGTGGTCAATGCAAAATGAAAAGTGCAAAGTGATAAGAGCGTCGACTTGTTCGCCGCTT
>DASRYX010000386.1:0-5291 GCA_035686985.1 Planctomycetaceae bacterium
CCGTGCGGGACAATCGGGCTTGTCGACGGGCTTGCCGCCGCGTAGAAATCGGTGACGCAACTTTCCTATTGTCTCATCCTTCGCGAGATCTGCATCCTTGGGCGAACCCATCCGTGACGAACTGAAGGTCCAGCATCGCACTGCGGTGCTCGTTTCGGTTCCCGATCCCGACCGCGAGCTGACCAAAAAGCATGCCCTCGACGAACTGAAGGGGCTGGTTAAAACGGCCGGCGTCAAAGTCGTGGGCGAGCTTGTCCAGAACCGCGAGCGGCCGCATCCGGGCACGTGCCTCGGCAAAGGCAAAATGAATGAACTCAAGGACCTTGTCGAAGCCACCGGCGCGGAACTGGTCATCTTCGATAATAACCTCAGCCCGTCGCAGGGCCGGAATCTGGAACAGGCCACCGGGCGGATCATCGTCGATCGCAGCGAACTGATTCTCGACATCTTCGCCACCCACGCGCGAACCCACGAGGCCAAGCTGCAGGTCGAGCTCGCACAACTACAATACACCCGCACGCGACTCAAGCGGATGTGGACGCACCTCGAGCGCATCGACGGCGGCATCGGGGCCAGTCGTGGTCCTGGCGAAAAGCAGATCGAAACCGACCGCCGGTTGATTGATCTACGGATCACCGATCTCAAAGAGCGTCTCGCCGAGGTCGAAATCCGTCGCGAACGGATGGTCCGGCAGCGCGAATCGCATGCACTGGTCTCGCTCGTTGGTTACACCAACGCCGGCAAAAGCACGTTGATGAAGGCCCTGACCGGCGCGGACGTCTACATCGCCGATCAGTTATTCGCGACGCTCGACACCCGCACGCGCAAATGGTCGATTCCCAACTGGGGCGATGCGCTGCTGAGCGACACCGTCGGGTTCGTCCGCGATCTACCGCACTCGCTGGTGGCGTCGTTCAAGTCGACGCTGGAAGAAGCCCGGCAGGCCGATGTCCTGCTGCACGTCGTTGACGCCAGCAACCCCGAAGCCGAGCAGCAGGTCGAAACCGTTGAGCAGGTGCTGGCCGAGATCGGCGTGGAAATCCACAACTACATCCTCGTCCTCAACAAGGCGGATCGTGTCGAAGACCGCGAAGTGATCGATGTCCTCCGTGCAAAGTATTCGCATGCGGCGTCCGTCAGCGCGGTGACGGGACAAGGTCTCGACCGCCTCGCTGCGCTGGTCGCCGAGCAACTCGCCGAGGGTTTCGTTGAAGCGGAGATCGAAACCTCCGTTGGCAACGGCAAGCTGTTCGCCTACCTCGCCGAACACGCCGAGGTATCGAACCGTGAATACAACGAATCGCGCGTGACGATCACCTGCCGGTTGCCACGCAAGCAAGTCTGGCGGCTCAATGGGACAGATACGAACGTGAAGCTATTGAACGGCGCGATTGTGCCGACGCGCGAGTAGTCCCATCTACAAGCCCGAAGCGCCAGTGCCGGGTTCTTTATCTCGTATCAATCGCAGAAGAACCCGTGGCTTGCGCGCCGGGCTCGTCAATCGTTTTACACGATCAGCGCGGGGATCACATGCGCGGGTTCCACACCGGTGAGCTTTTGATCGAGCCCCTGGAACTTGTAGGTGAAGGCTTCGTGATCAAAGCCTAAGAGGTGCAGCACGGTGGCGTGGAAGTCGTGGATGCGGACCGGGTCTTTGACGATATTGTAGCTGAAATCGTCGGTTTCGCCGTAGATGGTGCCGCCCTTCGCGCCGCCCCCGGCCATCCACATCGTGAAGCACCGCGGGTGGTGATCGCGGCCGTAGTTTTCTTTTGACACGCCGCCTTGGGAGTAAATCGTGCGGCCGAACTCGCCGCCCCAGATGACGAGCGTGTCATCGAGCAGCCCGCGGGCTTTGAGATCCTGCACGAGTCCATAACACGGCTGGTCGACGTCTCGCGTCTGGTCTTTCATCCGGCCGACGAGGTTGCCGTGATGGTCCCAGTTGTTGTGATAAATCTGGACGAACCGCACGCCGCGTTCGACCATCCGCCGGGCCAGTAAGACTGTGTGCGCGAACGATCCCGGCTTGCGGATATCCGGGCCGTAAAGATTTTCCGTGGTCTCGGTTTCATCTTTGAGGTCGACGAGGTCGGGCACGCTCGACTGCATCCGGTACGCGAGCTCGTACTGCTGAATGCGGGTGTTCGTTTCGGGGTCGCCGATCTGCTGATACGTCAGTTCGTTGAGCGACTTCAGACCATCGAGCGTCTTGCGGCGAATGTCCGTCGGCACACCGGGCGGGTTATTGATGTAGAGAATCGGATCGGGTCCCGAGCGGAATGAGACGCCCGCGTGTTCTCCGGGGAGATAACCCGAGCTCCACAACCGAGCGGAGATCGCCTGGACCTGTTCCTGATTCGATGGTTTCGCCACCAGCACCACGAACGCGGGCAGATCTTCGTTCGCCGAGCCAAGACCATACGACGCCCATGACCCGAGGCACGGCCGCCCCGTGTTCTGGTTGCCCGTCTGCATGTAACTGATGGCGGGCTCGTGGTTGATGGCTTCGGTATTCATGCTCCGCATGAAACAGAGATCGTCGGCCATCTTCGCGGTCCACGGCAGCATCTCCGTGATCCACATGCCGCACTCACCGTGCTGCTGGAACTGGTACTTCGACGGCGCAATCGGAAACCGCTTTTGTCCGGAGGTCATCGTGGTGAGGCGTTGTCCCATGCGGACCGATTCGGGCAGGTCCTTGTCGAACCATTCCTGCATGACCGGTTTGTAGTCGTACAAATCCATCTGCGATGGCCCGCCCACCATGTGCAGATAAATGACGTGCTTCGCGCGGGACGCAATGTGCGCGGGATGTTCCTTCGCCGCCGCGGCACCAACGGTTTCCGCATTCAGCGGTTTGCCGGACGCCATCAGTGACGCGAGCGCCGCCCCGCCCACCAAATGTGAGCCACGCTGGCAGAACAATCGGCGGGTCATAGCCTGGCGGTATTCATCGAAGAGGTTCATGGAATTGCTCCGACTTTCTTTGCTCTGACGTCTCGCCGCCAACAAGCGTTACCACAACAGCGGAATGTGATATGCCGACATGGTGGCGTCCTTAGTAACCAAGGTCGCGTTCTCTACCATCGCCTGAGCAATCAATGCTCGATCGAACGGGTCTTTGTGATGATCCGGCAGACGCGAAATCTGAAGAACATGTGCTGTCCCGAAATCCAATGTCTGTAGTCCTTGATGGACTTGGTCAGCGACAATCTCATCCAGTGCTCGATGAAGTTTGAGCTTGCCCAACTGCTGCTTGATCGCAATTTCCCAGAGCGAAATCACGCTGACCACGACCTCGTTATTTGCATCTTCTAAGGCCCGTCGTGCCGTCACTGACAGTTGTTGTGGCGAGCTGTCCCACCAGATGAAAGCATGCGTGTCGAGCAGGAGCTTCATTTTGTTCCCTGCCAGAACTGGTCGGGCAACGCTTCATCAAAATCGGCTCCCATGACTATTGCATCGGGGTGCATCCCGGGTTGCCGTCGATTGATCGGCAACAGCCGTGCCTGAGGAATGGATTGATCCACCAGCACCACTTCCTCGCCCGAACGGACGGATTCCAGGATCGTTCGCCATTGCGTCGCCAGGTCTTTCACTTCGACAGTGGTGCTCATGGCAGCCTCCTACTTGTTCAGCACTTCATCCAGATTCATCAGCTCGTTCGCCAGCATGGTCCAGGCGGCAAGTTCCGGGGCGTTCATGCTGGCGTCGATGGCCATCTCACCGACGCCCAAGAGTGCTTTCGCATCATTGGGATGCGCGGTGTAATACGCCGACAGGTCGGCAAGTGATTGCTGGACGATCGTTTGTTCTTCCGCACGCAATGGGCGGGAGATTAGGCGGCGAGTGAGAAAGTCGATCCGGTCGGCGTTCGTCGGCTTGGCATCCTTGATCGTCTTCTGGGCGAGCGCTTTCGCGGCTTCCACCATCTGGGGATCGTTGAGCGTCACCAACGCCTGCAGCGGCGTGTTGGTCCGTTCGCGACGGACGGTGCAGACTTCCCGTGCCGGGGCATTGAAGATGTCCATGCTCGCCGGCGGAGCGCTGCGTTTCCAGAAGGTGTACATGCTGCGGCGATAGAGGTTCTCACCCTGGTCGGCCCGGTAATCGCGCGTGTTGCTGCCAATCATCGCGACCGCTTCCCACACGCCGTCGGGCTGATACGGCTTCACGCTCGGACCACCGATCTTCGGCACCAGCAATCCGCTAGTGGCGAGGGCATAATCGCGCACCATCTCGGCATCCATGCGGAATCGTGGCCCCCGCGACAACCACCGATTCGACGGATCTTTCTCCAGCTTGTCCTTCGTGGTGAGGGCCGACTGGCGATAAGTCGCCGACATCACGAGTTGTTTGTAGAACCGTTTCACATCCCAGCCGTGTTCACGGAAATCGATCGCGAGCCAGTCGAGGAGTTCCGGATGCGACGGCAGTTCCCCCGCGACACCGAAGTCACCCGCGGTGCGGACAAGTCCCTGGCCAAAGAGTTCCTGCCAGCTGCGGTTCACAGTCACGCGGGCCGTGAGTGGATGCCGTGGGTCGAGCAACCACTTCGCGAGACCGAGCCGGTTGCGTGGGGAATCGGTCGGAAACGTCGGCAGCACCGCGGGCGTGTTCGCCGAAACCTGATCGCGGCGTTTGTCGTATTCCCCGCGGAAGAGGACAAACGCCATCGGCGGTTCCTGCTTTTCGTTCATGATATGCGCAATCGTGCCCCGCGCTTTGATGTCCGCCTGCTCGCGCTCCAGCTTCTGGACCTCGGCGACGGCGGCCTGATGGGGCTGATCCTGCGTCGACAGCCACCACTGATACAGTTCGTTCTTTTCGGAGTCCGAACGCTGATCCGCGGCTTTCGCGAGCAGCCCGGCATAGCGCGACGTCTTCGCGAGCGCGGCGGCTTCGGCATCGGTCAGCACGCGGTTGTAGATGCGGACATCATTGATCGTGACGCCGGGCAGCGCCTGGTTGTGATGCCGTTGACCGAGCTTGAACGGGACTTCGGTCTTGGTCGTGTTCTTCAATCCGTCGGCTTGGACATTCGTCTGTTGCAGTTCGCCGTTGATGTAAACCTTCGCCCCGGCGGCTTTCATCGAGCCGTCATAGGTGATGAGAACGTGCGCCCATTCATTGGCTTTCACCTGGTTCTTCGAGACGACTTTCAAGGCGTCGTCCTGCCATTTGTGAACAATGTGCGTGGCGACACGGCGGCCTTCGATCCAGAGATCCCAGCCGCGGTAACCGTTGCCCTCATCCATCCGGGCGAGGATCGAGCCAGATCCATCGTT
>DASRYX010000387.1:0-2686 GCA_035686985.1 Planctomycetaceae bacterium
CTATCTGGTGGATGTTCAAGGCCGGCTGACCGTCCTCGCCGCCGAAGAAAAATGGCGAATTCTTCATACAGCCAACTTTGTCGACGATGTCTATGCGACTCCGGCTCTTGCCGATGGTCGAATCTACCTGCGGACGACGCGGCATTTGTACTGTTTCGGGGAATAGCGCCGAAAAACACGGTCGGCCGGAAAAAACGTTTGGGGTTGGGGTTTCCGGAAACCGATGCCAAGATTACGCTACTCCGCCATGCCACTGACCAAATTCCGGGCGTTCGACCGGACTGGAAAGCGGCGGCGCACCAAGGATGGATTCGCCGCATGCCCATTCACCCCACGGCCGTGATTGACCCTCTCGCGCAGATTGCTGCGGGTGTCGAAATCGGTCCGTACTCCGTGATTGAAGGCCGCGTTCGCATCGCCGCGGGGACCGTGATTGGTCCGCATTGTCACGTTCTCGGCTCGACCATCATTGGGCCGCGCTGCCGCCTGCACGCCGGCTGTGTGATTGGTGATTATCCGCAGGACCGCTCTTTCAACGGCGAAGAGAGCTTCGTCGAAGTCGGGGCCGATAACATTTTTCGTGAGCATGTCACCATTCACCGCGGTACCAAGCCCGGGACCAAGACGACGGTTGGTGACCGCTGCATGTTTCTCGCCGGGGCGCATGTCGCCCACAATTGCACCGTCGGCAATGATGTGACGCTGGTGAACAGCTGCCTGCTCGGCGGGTATGTGCAGGTCGGCGACCGGGCGACTTTATCCGGCAATGTGGGTGTCCATCAGTTCTGCCGCATTGGCGAGTTTGCCATGGTTGGCGGCCTGACGTGCATCGTGCAGGATGCACCGCCGTTCTTCCTGTATCACGAATCGGGATACTGCGCTGGCATCAACGCCGTCGGCCTGCGTCGCGCCGGTTTTTCGTCGGAAGAGCGTGCGGAGTTGAAGGTCGCGTATCGCCGGTTATATCGCACGCCGGGAACCTGGACCGACGCCGTGACCGATCTGGCGATGACGGTCACCACAGCGGCGGGAAAGCGGCTGGTCGAGTTCCTGCAGGCGCCGTCGAAACGGGGTTTCGTGACGAACGGTTTGCCCCGCGGGAAGACGCTCGAGTTCGAGGACGCGGAGACGCCGCCGGTCCTGAAGCTCCGCACAGATCTCGAAGCCGCGTAGGGTCCGCTGTGCGGACCATCTGATATCGCGACTCAAAGATGGTCCGCACAGCGGACCCTACCGGGACATCAGGCTTCGACGAAGACGACGAGCGCGGTGATGTTGTCTTTCGAGCCGCCGTCTTCGGCAGCTTTCACGATATCGGCGGCAATCGCCTGCGGATCATTGCTGTCGGCGAGCAGCGACGCCATCAGTTCGTCGGAACACCCGCCGGTTACACCATCGGTGCACAGAACGTAGCGATCACCGGGACGCGGTTCGAGCCGCTTGGGCGTGGTGCCGGCACCGCCCTCTTTCGCGCCGAGATAGCGGTACAGCACGTTCTTGTAACGGTGATTGACGGCTTCTTCGGGGGAAAGCGTGCCGGCGTCGATCAGCGCCTGCACCAGCGAATGATCGGTCGTCAGTTGTTCGAACTTGCCGTTGCGGAGCAGATAGGTGCGGCTGTCGCCAACGCCGCCAACGAATAGCGATCCGTTGGCGTGCACCAGAAACGTGACGGTCGTGCCCATATTCTTCAGGCGGGCATCGAGTTCACCGAGGGCCATGATCTCGACGTTGGCCTGGGCGATCGCTTCATCAATCACGCGAACGGTCTGTTCCATCGTGGCGCGGTTGAAGTCGAGCGAATTGAGCTTCTGCGGGATGATCTCCATCGCGAGCGCGCTGGCCCGCTCCCCCGCCGATTGCCCGCCCATTCCGTCCGCGACGAGAAGAAAACGGTTCTGCGGATCAATGTAGGCGTTGTCCTCGTTGTTGTCGCGGAAACGACCCGTGATGCTGACCAGACCCGTGCGAAGCTTAGCCATGAAGTTCTTTTCTGCGGACGGGTACTGTCAAAAAGGCCACGCAACGAAACTAGCAGATTCGCGACTCCGGCAACATGGTCTGGACGAGATCGCTGACGCCGAGCATGGTAGCGGAAATCACCAGCTCGCCGGCTTCGAATCCCGCCTGGGTGCCCCACAGCCGATTCTGGGATTCCACCAGACGAAAGACCCGCTCTTTGCCGGGCGGGAACTGCGAGGCATAAGCGCGGATCGCCTCTAATTTTAACGGCAAGGTTGCAGAGATATCCACAACGAATTGCCCTCCGCCTTGAGGAAGATCGGCCATTCCGAACCCGAGGGGATACCAGAGGTGACGCGGGATGGTATGCACGGGCAGTCCGCCAAACTCGTCGTCCCACTTGGAGAGTCGCGAGTAAAACACGGCGGCGTCGGTGATTTGCATCGCCTGCCAGTGGTCGGGCGATGCCATTGGGGTCTTGCCTGCGATGCCGAGCACAATCCGGGGGCGATACATTCGGAACAATCGCGCCAATGCGATGCGGGCGGAGAACGAATCGAACAGGCTGCGGTTAGGCAGGGTGAGCGTGTGACGAACATGGATGCCGAGAATCGCCGCCGCCGCTTTGGCTTCTTCCAGGCGGTGGGCCGCATGTGGGCTGCCGGGCGTCGGTTCCCCGTTCGTCAGGTCGATGATCCCGACCCGGTAACCCTGTTGCGATAGC
>DASRYX010000388.1:0-9955 GCA_035686985.1 Planctomycetaceae bacterium
GACAAGCCGCGTAATCGTGAATCGCGTCTGGCGCTGGCATTTCGGCGCGGGATTGGTCCGTTCGGTCGACAATTTCGGTCTGCTGGGTGACAAGCCGTCCCATCCTGAGTTGCTGGACTGGCTGGCCCTGCGGTTCGTTCAGGATGGGTGGTCCATCAAATCGTTGCACCGGCTGATTGTGCTCTCCGCGACGTATCAGGTCGGCAGCCAGACGGAGGCCGCGAACCTCGAGCGCGACCCCGAAAACCAATGGTTCGCCCGGGCATCGGTGCGACGACTGGAGGCCGAGGCGATCCGAGATTCCCTGCTGTCGGTGAGCGGCCGCCTGGATCATACCATGGGGGGCTCGCTGCTCACGGTGAAGAACCGGGCCTACTTCTTTGATCACACATCGAAAGATCTGACAGACTATTCCAGCCCGCGCCGCTCGCTCTATCTGCCGGTGGTCCGCAACAACGTGTATGACTTCTTCCAGCTGCTTGATTATCCCGACGCCGCGATTCCCACCGGTGATCGCCCGACGACAACGATCGCGCCGCAGGCCTTGCTGATGATGAACAGTCCATTCGTCGCCGAGACGAGCGAAGCTTTGGCGACGCGACTTCTGCAGGAAGTTCCGAACAGCGATGGTGATCGCATTCAGCATCTGTATGCAAGGGCGTTCGGACGGAGTGCCTCCGCGGATGAAGTGACGCAGGCCCGGTCCCTGCTGGACGACATCACTGCCAGCGCGGGGCGAGTGCAAGCCTGGGCGAGCTTGTGCCAGGTGGTCCTCGCATCGAATGAATTCATTTATCTGCAGTAAGCGCGGCGTGAACTTAGCGTCACAACGGCATCGGTTGAAAGTGGAACATGCCTGGTGTTGAGCGTCGCGAATCTCGGACGCATTCGTCGCCGAGTCTGCGATCAACCCGTTTACTCGTGAGCGTCCGCAACGCTGTAGAAGCGCGTGCGGCCATTGCGGGCGGCGCGGACGTCATTGATGTGAAGGAGCCGACCGCGGGATCCCTCGGACGGGCGACTTTTCCCGCCATGCGTGAGGTGGCGGAGGTCGTCCAGCAGGCGCGATCGATTCCCTGCAGCGTCGCATTAGGTGAGATCAGCGAGGTGGCTGCCGAACTGGGCACTCTACAAGTCCCGCCGAGCGTCCGTTGGGTGAAGCTCGGGCTGAGCGGTTGTGCGAGTCGAAGTGACTGGCAGCAGCAATGGCTTCGTATCCGTGAGTACATCGCCGGCAATCATGAATGGATTGCAGTTGCTTATGTCGACGCCACCACCGCAACATCGCCGTCGGTGCGAAGGGTTCTGGCGGCCGCGATTGAGACTCATTGTGCCGGCTTGCTGCTTGACACTTTTTCCAAGACCAGTGGGACGCTACTCGATTCACTGTCGGTGGATGAACTGCACAGCATCACGCGCGAGGCTCAAGCCGCGGGGTTGCTCGTCGCCTTAGCCGGGCGTGTTCGTCGAGAGGATTTGCCCGCCCTGACGCCGATCCAGCCGGATCTGATCGCCGTCCGCTCGGCAGTCTGCCGGAATGCGAATCGTACGGCGGCGATTGACGGAGAGTTGGTCGCCAATTTTCGTCAGGCGATGCTCCAGTCCTCCGTGGGCGATGAGGCGGCTGTACAAATCCTGTAGGGTCCGCTGTGCGGACCACAACCGAAGATAAAGATGGTCCGCACAGCGGACCCTACATCAGAATCGCAGCGGCCCAGCGGGAGCTTCGGCCCTCCGTAAGACGCATCAATTGCGGCGAGGCAGAAAACGATCCAGCTGCTTCTGCACCGTGTCGTCGATCGCTTTCTCGATCGTTGACCCCGCGGCCTGCTGGGCGAGTTGTGCGAGAATGCTGGGATCAATGTGCGGCTGTGAGAACGTGCCCGTAACGGGGATTCGCAGGGACTGCCCGGCCATCCGCGCCAACGCCGGTGTGCCGCGCACCCATTTCTCCTGAACGGGTAGCAGGAACGTCAGCTGCAATGTCTCATCGAAGCCCACGGAGCCCCCGGTGACCAGTTCGATGTCGCCGATGCGGACCGTCATGCGGTCATGAAAAACGCGGCCGTTCATCTGCGCGAGTCCCACGGTTTGTTCGGGGAGTTCCATCACCAAACGCGCCGGATCGGTGGCGGTCGGAGTGCGACGCTCGAGCAACGCCCGCACCTGCTCCACGGTTCCTACCAGCCGGTTGGCCATGGGGCCCGGAACGATCCGCGCTCGATGAATCGTCAGTGAGCCCCGGGCTTTCCCCGCCTGCGGCATAGCGAGCGGCCAGACGTTTTCATCCACGTCGAGCGAGAACGCACCGTCCATCTCTGCCGCATCCGCCGCGACCGGCAACGCATACTTCAACAGCTGCTGACAAATCGCCGGCGTCAACTGGACCTGATCGACCACGCGGCCGACGGGCAGGACCAGCAGCGCGTTCTGGCGGAAGTCGAGCCGCGGTGCGAGATGCACGCGCCCTTGGGCGACATTCAGATCCAGCGGCCCCAGCTGTCCCTGCCCCTGGGCAAACCGCGCGGAGAGATCACTCGCCGACAACGGCAGTCCGTAGACGGACGCCTGCTGCCAGGTCAACTGCCCCTCGCCGCTCAGATCCGCGATCGAGACGCTGCCATCGGCGGCCGGACGGATGGTCCCTTTCACAAAGAAGGGCCGGTCGCCACGGCCCGAAAGTTGAATCCGCTGCGCCCAGCTGGGATCGAGGCGGCTCATCAGCTGCTCCCAGTCGTAGGTCAGCTGTCCTTTCAGATCAAGTTCGGTGCCGTCCGCGCGGGGATCGATGCGGCCGTTCGTCGCGACGGTCAGTCCGCTGGCTGACAGCTGCAGCGCAGAGATGTCCCAAGGCGTCGAATCAACACGATGACGGACCACACCTTTGACCGACAGTTCGGGCTCCCGCCACAAGGCGGTCCAACGGGCCTGCGGTTCCGCAGTCAGCCCGGCAATCACGGCGTTATTCAGTCGCATATCGACGTCGCCCTGCAAGGTGTCGCCGGCTGGTCGCAGGTCGATTCTTCCGGTGAGCTGTCCGAGCAGGTGCTGCCGAACGTCGCCGCGCTGCCATCGTGAAACGCGGCCGACGTTAACGTCGAGGTCCAGCCTCCCCGCGGGTTGACCGACAACGTTTCCAGCCGTGTATGAACCGTCGGTCCACGTGGCTTGGCCCCACTCGCCCTGAAAATGCGAGCGCGGCGTCACCCATGTACGGGACTTCGCATCCCATGTGCCTTGAAGGGTCGCCGCGAACGCCGGATCGATGACCTGCCAGTCGGGCAACGTGACCTGCAACGGCTGCGATTGCAGTGACGCGGTGCAGATCTCGATGCGTGACGGCGAGTAGTTGACCGTCGCGGTGAGCCGGCCTGCTCCTGCGAGAGCCATCGTTGGGTCCGACCAGATCGGCCGCAGGCGCGTCTGCCACCGCGTCCAGTCACCCATGACTGACAGCGACAGAGGAATGACCGCGTCGGTTTTCCCCCATTCGACAGGATTGAGCAGCTTCGCCTCGCATTGATCGTCGCCACTCTTCAATGTGAAGCCGGCAGCCGTGAGCGTTGTCCACGGTACGGTGACCGGCCCCGCTCCCGTGACATCAGCCGTCACGACCAGCTGCGGCTCACTCCATTGCGGCTGTTGAGCGGTCCCGTAACGGAGCCCGTCGCCCTGCCCTTCCAGATGCAGTGTCACTGCGCCGTTCTCGTTGCGCGTAATGGAGCCATCGAGCCGCGCCGTTCCTGCGAGAGAAGCTCCCCGCAAGTCAACCAGCGGAGCGATTTCCTGCCACAGGCGATCCAGATCGGCGGTGATGCGGAACTTGGCATCGGCGAGCGACCCATTCCCTGTGATCGTGCAGAATTCGCTGCGCAGCGAGATCCGATCGCACAACACTCCGTCGGACGATGGTCGCAGCAACACTTGTGCATCGAGTGGTGCCGTCCAGCGGCGGGTCTGTCCGTCAATCGTCGCCGCCAGATCAGCAAGACGCAGATGGCCGTCGAGGGCGCGGCCTTTGTCATCTTTCGCGGTCTGCAACGTGGCCTGAATCTGCCCCGCGGTCATCGCCACGCCTGACTTCAACCGCAATGCATTTGGGAGTCGCTGTCCGGCCTTCGCGGCGTCGACTGAAGCGGTCAGCAGAAAGTCATCGCCGAACGCCTGCAGCGCGACATCGGCCGTCGGCGTCGCGGATCCTGCACTCGGCCAGCGGCAAGTGCCTTGCGCTGTCAGTTTTGCAAAGTCCGTTTGCACCCGCACGTTCTGGCATTCGACCGCGTCGGCGGAAAGAACGAGTTTTCCTTTGATCAGGGCGCCGTCAAGCGTTAGCACATCACCGGCGAAAATCGGCCAGCCGGCGGCGGTGACGCGGTTGCCTTGCAGATCGGATTCCACCATCCACGAGGTGCCAGCAGCTTCCGCCGCCGTGGCCGCCAGCGTGCCCGTCACGCGTCCCCGCACGACGCCCATCGGGAACCACAGTTGCGTCAGACCGTCTAAACGGGTGAGATCGAAGTCCCGCGCGGTCAGGTTCACCGTGGGTAAAGCGCCGGGAATCGTGGTCGCCGTTACAGCGAGTGCAGCGTCGGTTTGTCCGGCTTCAACGGGAAACGACGCCGCGACCGTGAGCGCTGCAGACGCCTCCATCCGGACCTTCAGATCAAGCCCCTGAACCGTCTGTTCGAGCGCCCCATCCTCACTCGTCACAAGCAACTGCAGATCAGGAAACTGCAGTGCCCATTGCGATGTTGATGATGAATCGCCATCTCCTGCGAGTTCCGCAAGCGGCGTTTCCCAGTTAGAGCGGCCCCCACGCAATTGGAGATGGACCACGCTTTTTTCGAAATGAAAATCGCCGAGATCCCCCGGATTGGTGATCATCTGCCACAACGATTTGGCGGAGCGCAGCCGCTCCACCGTGGCCAGCGTCTTGCCTTCGCGATCGGTCAGACTGACGCCTTGAATGTGCATCGGGGCGAACCAGCCGAGCGATGTTTCGCCCAGTTCGATCGAGCCGGTCCACTTCGGGAAGAGCGTTCGCGGAATCTGCTGCCGCAAGGAGGTCCGCGCCACGAGTTCCGGCAGGAAATAGACACCGATACCGCAGAGGACCAGAAGCAACCACCAGCGCGACAACCCGCGTCGGGGCGGCTTTTCTGCGGTGACTTTCGGCGGCTCGGCGGGCGAAGCCGTTGACGCCGGGGCGGGTTCAACGACCGCGGGTTTGGTCGGCACTTTGGAATTCGGTAACGGTACCGAGGCCATGATTCCGTTCCGAGAGAACTCCCCAACTGAGCAGCGCAATCTGAGCGGCTGCCCCACATCGCGTGATCGTCCGGCGAACGGGCACAACTGTGACTGGATCCGTTCCGGCTGGCGAAGTTCAGACGATCAGCGCGGAGACCATTGAGCAGTCAAACGCGCCCTGTTGGCGAAACTTTAACGAGGACAACGGTTATGCGGATGTCCGACAATCGCGTTCAGAGTTTCGTGACCGGACGGCGGGAGGAACTGAGCGCAGGAACCGCGGCTCGGACGATGGGCGAGCGCATCAGCGCCTTCGGTCGCTCCCAGACAAACCATGGTGCGGAGGCGACCGCGAGTGTCAGCAGCACGAGCAACGTTTTGCCAAGGAGCCCTCCCAGACCCATCGACGGGGCGCGACGTAACGCCTCGGCCGTCTTCTCGGCCTGGGCGCGGACATCCGCGTTCTCGTCCTGCTGCTGGAGTCGACGGACAAGAGTGACATGTTCCCGAAGATTCCCAGGCTGTCGTTCAATGGCCTTCAATGCCGTCTGGCGAACCGTGGGCAGGGAAGATTGGAGAGCCTGCACTACGGCCGCTTCGGCGGAGGAACTCATCGGGCCGTGCTGACCGAATTCGGCAATCGCCGCCATCTGCTGACCAGGTTCCGTGCTTGCGATGGCAGCGACGCGGGCGGTTTCCCATGCCTGAGCGTCCTGTTTCCAGTAACTCGCCTGCCGCCACTGCCAGAGAAACAGCATGAGTAACACGACGCATGTGCTCCACGCGGCGCAGAGCCACTGGCGATGATGCGGTGCCAGCTGTGCCTTCTCGGCGACCTCTTCGTCATCGTCCGCGGTGACCACCGGCGTGCTGGACGGTGAATCATAGTCATGCGCAGTATGAGCGAACGGATCAAAACCGGCGCGCGACGGCCGCAGAATTGAATCGAGCCGTTGCGACACGACGAGCGCGTTCTCCGGACGATCATCGGGATTCTTCGACAATAGCTCAGCGATCAGCTGATCCAGCTCGGGCGGAACATCACGACAGAGCGTGGAAACGCGTGGTGGTTCCTGCTTGAGATGCAGATGCAGGACCGCGGCCGGCGTTTCCGCTTCAAACGGCGTGCGTCCGGAAAGAAGCTCGAACAGCACGCAGCCCAGTGCATAGAGATCGGTCTTATTGCTGATGGGCGGCCTGCCCTGAATCTGCTCCGGGGCCATGTACTGGAACGTGCCGGCGGTCTTGCCGGCACGTGTAATCCGTGTGGCGGCGACCATCGTGGCGAGACCAAAGTCACTGAGCTTGATCTGGCCGGACTTGGTCAGAAGAAAGTTGCCCGGCTTGATATCCCGATGGATCACGCCCCGCGCATGGGCATAATCCAAGGCCGAGCACATCTGCAGGCCATATTCGATGACATGATCCCACGTCACGCGCCCGCGCTTGTGGAGCAGATCCGCGAGCGTGCCGCCTTCTAGCAGTTCCATTGCATAGAACCGCTGCTTGCTCTCGCAGACACCGCCAAAGCAATTGACGATGTGGGGATGCTTCAGCTGCTTTAAGATCTCGAGTTCACGATCAAAACGGGCTACGAGATTCTCATTCGCGGCGACTTCATCGGGTAGAAGTTTGACCGCGACGATGCGGTTGTTGCCGACGTAGCGTCCCCGGTAGACGACCCCCATGCCGCCTTCGCCGAGCTTGTCCAGCAATTCGAACGGCCAGACCCATTTGGAACTCATGCAGCCCGCCTGCGGTTCAGCCAGTGGCTCGGATTAACCGGGATAGAAACTCCCCCCGCCTCCATTGTAGCTTTTTACGGCTACAAACGAACATTTGTTGGAACAGGAATTCAACGCGCTGTGAAAAAGCCGTCATTCCGGCCGTTCGTTTCCAAAAATGACACCCGGTGCCCTAGGTCAGGGAGACGCCGCTTTGGCCTTGAGCTGCGTCGGCGGGTCTTGGAAAACAACGAGGACCCGCACGGGATTCGACGCGTTTTCCCGGTAAAAATTCCGCTGGCGACTGTTTGCTGGCGTGTTCGTGCCGTACTCGGTCTGCTGCTGACTGACTCGTCGCTGCGTGTTGCCATATTGCAACGGATCGGGTTTGGCGTCGGACCAGCGATTCAACTTGTTGTCGCCGCCCGGCTGAGTGGTGTTGGCGAGCGCATTGTTCTGGGCGACTTCCAGCGGGTTCAACACCGGCAACCGCACGACGGTCGAATAGTTGTTAACGGCCACCCCGGCGGTCGTGTTCGCCGCATCCTTGGTTCGCATGGCGTCCGCGGCCAGCGGGGACATCCCCCGGTTGGCGACCTGTTGTTTGATGCCCGGCACCTGCATGGCCCGGTTCCTCGTCCTCGAAGTTTCCGTACGTTCACTCTTGCTGTTCTCAACGGCAAACAGCGCATCGACAGGCGCATCCGGGTCGGCGACTTCGAGATCACTCAGACTCATGATCTGTTGCTCGACGTAGGCGTTCGCGAGTTCCTCGACCTCGGCGCGCTGCAACGCTTCGGCCTGTTCCCGCTGAGGTGTGATCCCGTCCTCTGCCAAGCGCGCCAGCGCCAATGGTTGTTGGAGACGAACGCTCAGAACATCATGCCGCTGCGCGAGCTCTTCAAGCGACTTCGTCACCCGGTCGACGCTCGTATCGACGTACACGGCGATCATCGAGGAATCATCACTGCGAACCACCACCGGGTTCTCGGCGAGCGGCGTTCCATCCTTTGGTCGCGCCTGGTCATCGGTTTTCTTGGTGATTCCTGACTCGCGATCCTGAAGCGTCACGACACTGTTGTTGTGCAGCAGCACCTGGAAGGTATCCGCCGATTTCCGTACATCCAGCACCTGCAGATCGATATTCGCCACATAACGGTCGGTGGCATCGGTCGCGGCCCACATTTCGAGAAACTGATTGAGCGCGACTTTCTCCAGCGGTTTGCCGGAGGTTTCCTTGAACTCCGTCGAATAGGCGGGCTGATCACCCGCGACGAGCATCGCTTCCGGAAGCGTATTCGCCTTCGTGGCGGTCATCGGAGCCATCTGCAGATCCCCGGTCGCCGATAACGCGGGCCGATTGACATGAGTGTTGTCGCCCGCCTCCTGCATGCGCAAGAACCGACTCCGCGCCTCGTCCGAGTTCATGACCGATTCGAGCGCGAAATGGGCCGGTGCCGGTGTGGCCGTTACGCCATCAATTGCTCCCGTGGCCTCCATCGTTCGAGAGACTCGGGATTCGGTGAACGATTGGGGCGACTGGTTCCAGTTGGTCACCGCGAACAGAAGCCCGCACGCTGTCAGCGCCGTGGCGATGATCGACACAGTCCACTCGCGACGCGATCGGCGACGGGGAGAAACTGCAGCAGCCGGCGCAACGGTCCGTCCGGCGAGAGCTTGCATGACCGACGCCTGAAAATCCTCCGGAGCCTGCGGGCGATCGAGCGTCCGCAGACACAGCGACAGTTCTGCCAAGGCATCCAGCTCAGCCCGGGAATCGGGCGAAGCATCCAGACGAGCCTCGACCTCGGCGCGTTCCTCGGGCGTGACCTCCCGATCGAGGTACGCCGACAACAGTTCGTCACGATCTCCCGCAGTCATGTCTCGCGAACCCTGCAATCTCTCATGTCTCGCGAACCCTGCAATCTCTTTCAATCAGGCTTCTTCTGTCCGAAGCACACCCTGCAATCTTAAGCGTAACTCCTGACGGCCGCGATGGATCCGGCTGCGCACCGTCCCGAGCGGAATGTCGAGAATCGCGGCGATTTCCTCGTACTTCAGATCGTCGATCTCTTTCATGACCAGCGCGATGCGGTATTCGTCCGGGATCTCACTTAACGCCTTCTGAACCAATCTCTTACGATCAGACACGTGCAAATCATGCCACGGCGAGGACGAAATCCGCAGATCCTCCGGATCCTGCCCGGACGCCTCGCGAATGGCGTCGATCGAGGCCGTCACCCGATGGTTCTTTCGGCGGGCACTGATGGCCACGTTCAGGGCGATCCGGAAAAGCCACGAGTAAAACGCCGACTCCCCGCGAAACGTCCGAAGTTTCTCAAAGGCATGCACGAACGCATCTTGCGCGATGTCCCGCGCCTGCTCGGACGAGCCCGCGACAGCGACAAGCGCCCCGTACAGGCGGTGCTGGTAGCGCTCTACCAGCAGCCCAAACGCCTCGGTTTGGCCGCCGAGACAACGGGCGATCAGCGATTGATCTGACACATCGTTCACGGTCGTACCAGATTGGACTGGAGCGATCTCAGAAAAGTTCCCTGAAGACGCTTTGTCTTCACGATTTACGACAGGACCGGCTGCAATTTCGGAGTGTTTGCTGCCGCGCGGGCCAGATAAACCTGTAATCCGAGTCCGCAGGCGAACAATCCCATGCTGATCCATTGGGCGATGGTCAGCGAGGTTCCTAATTGACCGTATTCATCTCCCCGCAGGAATTCAATCAGAAACCGCGTCGCCGGGGCGATCAGCAGGGCTAGACCAAAGACATCCCCCGGCACCCGGCGGTAACGGGTGTACCACACCGCCAGCGCGCAGGTCAGGAATCCGTCGATCGCACTATAGATTTGCGTTGGATGCAGCGGCGGTGTCGCGAGGGCATCCGGAGAAAGAAATCCTCGCTGCACCAGGGCAAAGAACGGCACGCTCGCATGCGGGAACACAATCCCCCAAGGCAACTCGCAGCG
>DASRYX010000389.1:0-3659 GCA_035686985.1 Planctomycetaceae bacterium
TGCTCTTGTCGAACGTGTATTTGGTGACATCCCCTTTGGGGACGTCCTGCGCGAAGCCAATGGTCGGCACAAGCAGCAACAACGCGAGCAACGGACTGCGCACGGTCGATCTCCCCGGAAGTAAGTTTTGTGAATGTGGGAGCATCATAGAAATGAAAACAGCCCAGGGAAAGCATTCCCCGGGCTGCTGGTGTTGCGGAGATTAAACGCGAATCAGTTCTGGTCGCGTTGCGGACGGCCGCCACCGGGACGTCCACCACCGAAGGCGGGGAACTCGAACTTCTTGCCCTGCATGTCTTCGAAGGTCTTCTTCTGCTCGGCCGTGAGGACGGCCATCGCGTCGGTGTTGAACTTTTCGCGACGGGCGCGGAATTCTTCCATCGCCTTCTGGCGTTCTTCCTGCGTGGCATTCGGGTTGAAGCCACCGCGTCCACCGCCGCCCTGGTTTTGAGCAAGTTCACGCAGTTTCGTTTTTTGCTCGTCGGTGAGCTTGAGCTTTTCGGCAACATCGGGACGACTCAGAGCCATCGCACCAGCTTGTTGAATGACAAGCTCGTTCAGACGAGCGTACTGCTTTTCGTCGAGAATCGCTTTGAGCGACTCTTCGTTCTTTTTCGCTCGCTCTTCACCTTCCGCGCGACGCTTAGCACGTTCTTCGTCGCTCAAGTCCTGCGGATTGCCGCCGCCACGAAATGCGCCGCGGGCTTCTTCCTGCAACTTAGTGAGTTTTTCCTTTTGAGCGTCGGTAACCGCCAATTCCTTTTGCACGGCTTCCATATTAATCAGGAACGCGGCACCCCCGAATCCCATCGGACCACCGCCGCGTCCACCACGACCGCCGCCGGGAGGCTGAGCCATCACCGAAACACTCGTGACGAGCACCAGAGCTGCCGTTAACACTGCTGCACAACTTCGCTGCATGACTGAGATTCCCTGAATTTCGGAAGGGCCTCGCGAGAGGAACCGGGAGCACACTCCCCCGCGTTCGAACGACGCCGACTTCCGCTGGACGTGTCTGCACAGTCTAACCCCGCAGACGAAAATGAGTATCGAAAGTTTTCGAATTCAAAGAAATTCACTCGCCGAAGGCGTGTTCACTCTGCCTAATCAACTGGTCGGTGGCTTTCCCGCTGAATCGCCAGAATAAGCCGGGGTGGACGAGATACTCGCAGATCGTCGACGTAATCAGGCCGCCGAGGATCACTGTCGCGACTGGGTACAGAATTTCTTTTCCCGGTTGCTGTCCGCCGATGACCAGCGGAATCAATCCGATCCCGGCGGTTAACGCTGTCATCAGCACCGGGGCGAGTCGTTCCAGGCTGCCACGGAGAATCATGCTTTCGGTGAACTGTTCGCCCTCTTCTTTCATCAGATGGACGTAGTGAGATACGAGCAGAATCCCGTTCCGTGCGGCAATCCCTCCGAGCGAAATAAAGCCGACGAGACTTGCCACCGTCAGAGTTTGCCCGGTTAACCACAGTGCCAGCACGCCGCCAACAAAGGCGATCGGCAGCGCGAGCATGATCTGCAACACGATGCGGACCGACGGAAACAGCGTGAACAGCACAAGGAACACGCCTGCGAGGGAGACGAGGCTCAACAGGCCCATCATTCGCGTGGCTTCCTGCTGGGCTTCGAACTGGCCGCCATACTCGACGAAATAGCCCTCGGGCAGCGTCACCTTCTGTGCGACGGCTTTGCGGATATCACCCACGACGCTGCCGAGGTCACGGTCGGTGGTATTTCCCCGGATGGTGATGCGGCGGCGGGCGTTTTCACGGGAGATCGTGTTCGGTCCGCCGGCTTCGTACACCTTGGCAATCGACGCCAGCGGAATGCGTTCACCGGAAGGCAGGTCGATTGCAAGCCGATGCAGATTCGCATAGTCGGTGCGATGTTTTTCATCGAGACGAACGACCAGATCGAACGATCGCTGGCCCTGCAGGATGGTCGAAATGGTCCGGCCATTGAGCGCGGTTTCGATGAAGGCGTTCACATCGCCGGGCGTAATGCCGTACAGCGCGAGCTGTTCCCGATTGAGTTCGATGCGGATCTGCGGAATCAGCTGCTGCGGCTCCACCGTGGGCGGGGCGAGGCCTTCAATTCCGGTAATCGCCTCCTTGATTTCCTGCGCTTTGCCGCGAAGAAGATCGAGGTCGTCGCCATACAGCTTGATGGCAATTTGCGCAGAAACTCCCGACAGCATGTGGCTCAACATATGGGCGAGCGGTTGCTCGGCTTCATATTCAATCCCCGGAATCTCGTCCAACTCCTTTCGCAAAATGGCCAGCGCTTCGTGCCGCGGAACCGGGCTGTGAGGGTTCATCGCCAGGATGTACTCGGTGTGATTGACTCCTTCCGCGTGTTCATCCAGTTCTGCTCGACCACTGCGGCGGACAAAGGATTGGATCAGCGGCTCACCGCTCTCCGGATGCTGATGCTTGGCGAAGGCGGCGTCCACCATCCGGCAGACACGGTTCGATTGCTCCAGCGAACTTCCCGGCGGCAGAATCACATTGACCTGCGCGGCTCCCTCATTGAACGGCGGCAGGAAGTCGCTTCCCAGCTGCGTCACCAGCACACCACTGCCCACGATTGCGGCGAACACGCCCAGCAGCAGCAAAGTGTTCCCCACGGGATGACAGCTCAGGTGGATGATCGGCGTCGCGAGCCGTTTCAGGACCCGCAGCAGCAATCCATCCTGCTCCGCATGGTCGCTCGGTTTCGACGACAGCAACAGGCTGGCCAGAACCGGGGTCACGGTTAACGACACCAGCAGCGACGCGAGAATCGACACGATGTATGAAATCCCGAGCGGTGTGAACATCCGGCCTTCGATGCCGTGCAGGGCGAACAGCGGCACGAAGACCAGAATCACCAGCATCGTGCCGAACACGATCGAGCTGCGGATTTCACGGCTGGCGTCATAAATCACCGCGAGTTTCGGCCGGGGAACCGCGGCGTGGGCGTTCTGCTGTAATCGGCGATAGACATTCTCAATATCCACGATCGCATCATCGACCAGTTCCCCCATCGCGACGGCAAGCCCACCGAGCGTCATCACGTTGACCGACATGCCTGTCCAGTAAAAGAACAGGGCGGTGAGCACCAGCGATAACGGGATCGCCGTCAGCGTGATGATCGTCGTGCGGAAATTCATCAGGAAGAGAAACAGAATGATCGTGACCAGGATGGCTCCGTCGCGCAGCGCTTCCATGACGTTGTGAATGCCGAGGTCGATGAACGCCCGCTGCTGATAGAAACTGGCGTCCACTTCAAGATCGGGATTCGTCTTTTCCAGGCTGGTCCGAATGTCATCGAGGGCGGCTTCAACACGTTCGGTCAGCAAGCGTGTGTCGGCGTCAGGCTGCTTGGTAATCGTGAGCACGACGGCGGGGTGACCGTTCGCGGAGGAATCGCCCCGCTGGTTCTGAATCCCTTCGGTAACCGTCGCGACATCACGAATCAGCACGGACCGCGACCCGGACTTCACCACGGTCTGGCCGATCTCCGCGGTGGTGGTGGCGCGACCCACGCCGCGGACCAGGTATTCCATTGGCCCCCGGATGAGATACCCGCCGGTGGAGTTCTGGTTGCTGTCGGACAGCGCGTGCTCAACTTCAGCAAGCGTGACATCGTAGGAAATGAGCGCCTCGGGA
>DASRYX010000390.1:0-11127 GCA_035686985.1 Planctomycetaceae bacterium
GCAATCACGCAGGGATCGCTCACGGCCAAGATCGGGGGCGAATCAACAAGCACGAGATCGTACTCATCCCTGGCGTCTTTCAACATCCGCGAGAATCGGCCTGAAGACAGCAACTCCGCTGGATTGTTCGGCGTCGGCCCCGCGGGCAACACCGACAGGTTTTCAATGATCGTCTCACGAACCAGCGGCAGCCAGTCGGAGTCCCCTTGGAGTGCGTTCGTCAGTCCCACATCTGCGGGAATGCGGAAGAGACGGTGCGCCGTCGGACGCCGCAGATCGGCATCGATCAGCAGCACGCGCTTGCCCGACTGAGCCAGTGCGACCGCGAGATTGGAAACCGTCGTGGTTTTGCCATCACCTGGTTCAGGACTGCTGACTTGCAGGACTTTCGCGTCCGCGTCGTCACACGCAATGCTGACCGCGGTGCGCAAGGAGCGGAAGTTTTCCGCTTCGAGCGATTGCGGCGCGAGCAGGTAGCGCATCGCTGGGTGAGCTTGAGCGGCAAACGGAGCCTGCCGATCTTCGCGGTGACCGAACCGGGCGATGCTACCGAGCATCGGATGATGAATTGCGGTCCGGATATCGGCCAGCGTTTTCAGACGCGTGTCGCTCAGTTCGCGCAGGACGCACACGGCGGCGAGTAGCATCACACCGGCGATGGTCCCCGCACCAACGAACTTCAAAATGCGTTTGATCGACAGGGCATCCTTGACCGGCGCGAGTTGCTTCAGGGTATATCCCGAGGTCTCCCGCTCGATGCCGACCTGATTGAGCTGCGTGACGAGCTGTCCCCACAGATCGCGCAGACGCGTCAACTCCGCGTTCAAGGACTGGTCTTTCGCCTGGAACCGCGCGACATCTTTCGCGAGCTGCGTTTCCTGATCAAACACCGCCGTCAGTTCTCGATCCCGCAGCGCGAGTTCCGTCAACTGCAATCGTAACGATTCCAGATAGGACGCCACCAGATCCTGCTCCGGAGCCGATTGCGGGCGGCCTCGTGAATCCTTCGGATAATCTTCCGGCAAGCGGATGCCCTGCATCTTGTAGAACGCGCGCACGGATGTCAGCGCCTGCTGGACCGCCTTCACATCCGGATGATCGGCACCGTAGTCGCGTAGGAGTTTCTTTTCTTCCAGCATCAACGGCAGATAGCGGTTCTCGAACAGGCCCGCGTCCTGTTGCCGCTGGCGTTCGATGCTCGACGTTCCATCCTGCGACAGAAACCGCATCACGACGACCTCCAGGCTCTCGTGCGGCTCGCCCTTGGCAAGGCCTTCCTGAAGAACTTTCTGACGCGATTGCAGCTCGGCCTGACGGAGCAGGTTCAACTGCCGCTGCTCTTCAATCTTGATAATCCGTTCCTGATGGACGTTCGTGGTGAGCTGTCCATCCGCGGCGGCGGCGGCTCCCACCGGGGCCTTCCATTGGAACGGGGCGGAGTCACGGAACTCGTGATAGTCCTGCTCGCGCTGCCGGAGCTTGCCCAGCAGTTCGTCGTGCGCCTTTTGCACGCTCGCAAGGACTTCGTTCGACTTTTCGTGTCGTGTTGCTTCGAGATAAGCGGCATACGCGGCCACGAGGGCCTGCACCACCGCCCGCGCGTCGTGCGGGTTCTTATCGGAATACGTCAACGTCAGCACGTTGGTAAACGATCGATCCTGACCGGACGTCCGTTTGACCTTCAAGCCGGAAATGATGTCCTCAACAATATCGTCTTTGTCTTTCGCCGAGCGGAACGCCGACAGCGAATCGAGCTTGCCGATCTCGATCGCACGATCAATGATCATCGGGCTGAGAATGATCGCGATGTGCTCGCTGCGCTCACCCCAGTCGCTGAGCGCACGCTGTTCCGCCGGTACCGGGCTCGTATGCTGCCGAGAGACCAGCATCTGTACGGTCGCGTCATATTCCGGACCGGCGAACAGGTAGTAGCCGACGCCGAGCGCACAGCCCAGCACCGCCCCGCCGATGAGCCACCAGCGGTACCGCAACGCCAGGGCGGCGTAGTTCACGGTCTTGCGGTAGGCGTCTTCGTCCGGATTCGCGTGCCCCGGCAGTTTCCCGGCGTGGAACTCAAGTTCTTTGGTCACGATGACGCTCTTTCGATCTGAGGAACAGGGGGCAGCACGGGGCGTGTTGTCAATTTCGATTCAGCAGCAGGCGGAGCCAACCGGTGACGTAGTGGATTGCGTCTGCTCGCGATGCTGGGCGACATACCACGCAACCGTGCGCGCGAGGCCTTGACGAATCGGTACCAGCGGCGAGTAACCCAGATCACGTTCCGCAGCCGAGATATCGGCCCACGAATGGAGCACATCGCCGACGCGCGGCGCTTCAAATCGCGGCGCGAACGGGACATCGAGTTGTTCACAGATCAACCGCAGCAGGGTGATCAGATCGAGTGAGGCGCCGCACGCGCTGTTGTAAACCTTACCGCTGACACCGGGCGCTTGCGCGGCCAGCAGGTTGGCATGCACGACGTTATCAATATAGGTGAAATCGCGCGATTGCGAGCCGTCGCCGTAGATGACGGGCTGGTCGCCGGCCAGCAATGCGGCGACGAACCGGGGAATCACCGCCGAGTAGGGACTGTTGGGATCCTGCCGCGGCCCGAACACGTTGAAATACCGCAACCGTACGGTTTCCAGTCCGTACGTCGCCGCGAAGGCTTCGCAATAAAGTTCAGCGGCCAGCTTCGCCGCGGCATACGGTGACAACGGCGCGGGCAACTGTCCTTCATGCTTGGGCATGATGGCGGCATTGCCATACGCGCTGCTGGACGCCGCATAGACCACTCGCCGCACACCGGCCTTCCGGCAGGCATCGAGCAGGTTAACGGTTCCCGTCACACAGGCGTCATGCGTGGCAAGCGGTTGTTCGACACTCCGTGGCACCGAAGCCAGTGCGGCTTCATGAAAGACGACGTCCACGCCATTAACGGCGCGATCAACCACAGCCCGATCATTCAGATCGGCTTCGAAGAATTCGTATTTCCCGTCGACGACGTGGGCGAGATTGGTGAGCGCCCCCGTGGAGAGGTTGTCCAGGACGCGCACCGTATGCCCGTCGTTACACAGCCGCGTCGCGATGTGCGAACCGATAAATCCCGCGCCGCCGGTCACCAGATACGTTGTCACGCGTCGATTGCCCGTAAAGGAAACTCGACAACGGATGGGCGCACGGCGCGCCAGACGGACTGTTGCCGATGGGCAACTCTAGCATTCATTTCGCCACACAGGCGCGCGGAAGAGCCACGACAAGCCATCTTTCGCGGACGGAAGAAGTAGCACTTCCGCTACAATCGGTAGCTGCGGTTGGGCGTCTCGTCGCTGACGGACGCGCTCAGGCGACACATCAGTCTTCGACCAGACTGGGACGCCCTTCAATTGCAATCCAGACACTGTTCGCCTTGACGTCCGTAAAGGCCTGGGATTCTCCGTTTCGCCAATCGACGTCGATGCGCGCCACGCTGGAGTTCGATCCAAGACCAAAATGGAGTCGACGTTGATTCATCGATGCGAAGCCATCGCCGGCCGTGCAAAGCCAAAACCGGGTTGTACCATCGGCGAAGGTTAAGCGGACCTTAGTTCCGATTGCATCGCGGCTGACGCGAGTCCCCACGAATTCCATAACCAGCCAGTTCCCCAGTCGTTCGGACTGATTTGTGCCCAAAACGGCGTTTCCATCAAGGAAGGATCCGGCAAAATCGAGGCGGCCATCACCGTTCCAGTCGAGCGTGCACAGCCCCCGACCGACGCGAGGCCGATTGAAAAAATCACTGCGGTTCGACGACTGGAACTCCGCAAATTGCCCGTTGGAGAAGCCACGGAAAAACTGCGGCAGCAAAGCCGGAGGCTTCCCGATGTCCGACTGATCGTTGATATGTCCATTCAGAACGAGCAGATCGAGGCTCCCGTCCAAATCGGCGTCCAGGAACTGCGTGCCGAAGCCGAGCGGTTTGAAAGTGGGGTCGCGAAGTTTTGCGGCTCGCGTCGTATCCAGATAACCGCCCGCTCGCTGCGATGTGTAGAGCGTGTCCGATTCGTCTTCGAAGTTGGTGACGAACAGGTCTATGCGTCCGTCACCGTTGAGATCGGCGGAGGCCACTCCCATGCACGCCTGGGGATAGCCATCGCGATCGAACGCCACTCCCGAGAAGAGCGCATCATCGCGAAAATGAACCGGCCCCGTCGGGGTTCCATCCTGCACAAGAAGGAAATTCGCGGTCTGATCGTTAGCGACGAAAACATCGAGGCGACCATCGTCGTCAAAATCAGAAACGACCAGGCCAAAACCACGCCCCTCGGGAAGGTCAAGACCAGCCTCCGCAATCTGTTCGACAAAGCCACCGTCGCCGGAATTGATTGCCAGGATGTCGGTTTCCGCCGCAAAGACCGTTGGGCGGCACACGCTCAGGATGCCGTTGCGGTCGCGGCAAACGCGCGTTGTGAGGTCGTCGCCCGCGGCATAGCGCACCGCAAAAATGTCCGCGTGCCCATCCGCATTAAGGTCTGCGATGGCCGCACTCGTTGACCAGCCAAAGCTATTCAGTCCGGCCCGATTCGTGAAATCGGTGAATGTGCCATCGCCGTTGTTTCGAAAAAGCCGGTTCTGTCCAAAGTTGCACACGTAGATTTCGGCAAAGCCATCGTTATCGATGTCGCCGGCGGTGACGCCCTGGCTGAACCGGTCTTCCTGCAGACCCGCCAACTCGGCCACGTTCTCGAAAGTTTCATCGGCGCGGTTATGGAACAACGTGTCCATGAAGGACTGTGGCCTGTCTGGCAGATTTGTGCCTCCCTGCGCGAAGTATAGATCGCATCGGCCGTCGCGGTCGTAATCAAGCGCTGCGACACCTCCGCCACTGGTTTGCACCAAGGTTTTCCCTCCGGCAGGGCCATTCTCAAAATGGAAAAAGAGCCCGCGGTCAACAGCCTCATCGACAAAAACCAGCTTCGCCGTGTTTCCAGCAGACTCGGCAGGCATTGCTGAGGAATTCGGCCAGTTTGGAGCTGGCAAGGTTGCCCAGTCGAAGTCGCGACCCGGCAGTTTGTCAGGGGAAACACGTGGCAAGTCCGGCGATAACTGGCTTTTCAGATGGATAAGGAGCTGTGCCATTTGAGAATCATCAGGAAATTCTCGGACGTAATCGCGACACCATCCCCACGCTTCCCAAAGCCTCCCGGACTGCTCGAGCGCCCTGATGAGCTGCGGAATGTTTCGTTGAGCCCCACTCTCATTGACCCGGCGGGCGTATTCCGTGATGTCCTGATGCAGGCGGGCGAGTGTAAGGAACTCCGAAGATAGCGATTGCTGCCCGATCGCATGAAGGGCCCGTCCCAACTCCGCCAAGGCATTTTGATGGCGGGGGTCCAGGACAGCCGCTGTGTGGAAACATCGAGCCGCAGCACGTGGCTGGCCATGATTTGTGAGCCATTGGCCGCGTGCAATCCAGGCTTCCGGTTCATTGTCCGCATGTACCGAAAGAGATTGCTGCCAGCTGATGAATTCCGGAGCGTCACGCTCTGACAGCAACCGTCCCAGGATGGCGATGGTGCGCGGATGTTGAGGGTGCTGCTCGAGAATCAGGCGCAGGATCTGCTCGGCATCCGCGGATCGGTTCTCGTTCATTGCGAACGCCGCGCCCGACAGCATTGGAATGCGATTGGTAGGATCTGCTTGCAGCAATGCGTTAATGCGATCCGGATCACTGGTTGCCGTATTAGGCCACGCCAACAGGGCGAGATCGTCGCGCGAAAAATCGTTCAGGCGGATTAAAGCGATCAGGCAGTCCGCCGTTTCCGCGGGACGGGCTTGAATCGAGAGCAACTGCCCCAGCAGTCGCCACGGCTGGGGCCGATCGGGGTTGAGGGACGAGGCCTGACGAAACGCCGTTTCCGCCGTGGCGGCGTGAAACCGCTTCATCTCCAACGTGCCCAGTTCGAGCCACAACTCGAAGGCTTCGGCGGGTTGCTCGCGTTCGAGCCGGGCGAACGCCGGCTCCCAGACGGTTCGGTCCTTCGCCAGATATCCCGACTGGGCTAAGACCGATATCGCGGACAGGGACGCCGGGTTGAGTTTCGCAGCCCGTTGGGCGTCCCGGATGGCCAGCGGCAGATTTCCGGTCGCCAGTGCCTTCTGCGCGGTTTCCAACAGTGAGGATTCGGTGGGCTGGCTCCAAAAATAAAAGAAACCACCGCTCAGCATCACTCCCAGCAGTCCCACGGCGATCCAGTGGAAACGGCGTGGATGAGTTGACGAAGCGGTGGTCATGATCGATCGCGAGTCCTTGTGATCCGCAGATCGGCGATCGTGATTCCCGAAGACTTCTGATGACGCCTATTTCGACTTGATTTCAAAGTCAAACGTCTTACCGCCTTTTGGCACGTTGACTTGCTGTCGCATATTATCCATTGCACGGAATCGCTCAGGAATCTGGTCGACCGCCATGACATCCGCCGCAGTCTTACCTTCCGGAATTGGCGTGCCATCCTTTTGAGTCAATTTGGAGAGCAGCACAACGTAGTCCCCAGCGGGCACTCCCGGAGCGCCGTTGCGATAGGTCAGTGTGTAAGCGCCCTCGGCGTCGGTGGTGCCGGTACTGGGGTTACCCTTGCCCATGGGGAAGAAGGTCACGTTAATTCCGGGTGATGGTTTACCGTCCAAAAGGATCTTACCGCTCACCACCTCAAGGGGCGGAACGACTTCCGGCTTGACGCCGCTACCACATCCAAATGAAGCGGCGATGACGAGCAGGCTCACTGCGGCGAGAGATCGATACGACATGACTTCCCTCATGATAGATCGGGATGAATGGGGCCCACACAAAAAAACACCACTGTCGCACGCACTCGTGGTTCGACAGTGGCATAGTCAGGTTGACAAGGATTTGCCGAGATTAGAATTCGCCCACAGGCTGGTTGTCGGCGATCAGGCCCAGGCGAACGCGAGTCGTCGTATCGATGTTTTCACTGATGAAACGGACTGTGCCGTCACCCATGGTGACATGGCAGCCGCCGGTATGAAAGCTCCCCGGCGAACCCCATTCTCCCATGCGTCCCACCGTGGGTGTTCCCGGCTGTTGCCACGGAGGAGTCGACCAGGCACAGCATCCCCACTCATTAATCTTCCGATATTGCGTGGCATGGCCGAAGTCGATGCCGTCACCGACATGCTTGTAGACGCCCCACGACGGAGCAACGCCGTCCCACACGAGGCGGGTCGTTTCCGCAAGCATCACTGTATTGCTGGTACCGTCTGTGATATCGGAGATCTTTGAGCAGTCGTGAAGGCCAAAGAACCGACGGGTATCGCGAGCCTGTTGACTAAACGGAGTACAGTTTCGCCAGCAGTTGAAGTCGTAGTTCGTGTAAGCGGCATAGAGGCCCGCAGCGGAGCTGGCCGTGCTGATCATATAATTCGTCTCTGCGGCTCCGGCTCGATAGTGCGTGTCATGAGTGTCCGACGGACACTTAAAAATCGACAGCGACCTCGAAACGACCAGATCGTTGTTATTCGGGTTTGCCGCCGACGTGGCTGCAGTCCCCGCTCCTACGCGCGTGGTGCTCGTCAGGGGGAAATCTCCCGCGGGATTGCTGGAATTGAATTGGTTGTACAGGGGGGCCTGATCCATATAGGGCAGGATCTGAACCCAGCCCTTTTGATTCATGTGCCGATTGAACGGGGCCGTGTTGCAGGTGCCCGGGCCCACTGCTCCGTAAACGAACATGCTGAATGTGTCGTGGTAGTTGTGCAGTGCTAACCCGAGTTGCTTCAACTGGTTCTTGCACTGCGTCCGTCGAGCGGCCTCGCGCGCCTGCTGGACGGCAGGCAGCAGCAATGCGATGAGGATCGCGATAATCGCGATCACGACCAGCAATTCGATGAGCGTGAAGCCGCGCGACATCTTCCGGCCTGATTTTCTGCCAAGCATAGACACCTCCTGAGAAAGAAGAGCAAGGCGAAACAACGACACGTACTGATGAACCCGGGAGAACCCCGTATGAGCGCTAGAAGGGATCTATTTTGTAGACGTCAGCACCACATGTCAATCGATTCAATATGCGTTTATGGATTTGCGGCCGCAGCCGGTCCGATGCCAAGGTAAAATACCGGTGAGCCGACTCCAGACTGGAGAAAAATGGCGAAACTTTCTTCGGTTCGAAGTCCCGTAGTAAGGTTCGTTGCAACGCACCTCATAAGCAGCATCGATTCAGCAGGTGCGTCGCGACGCACCCTACGGCTACTATACCCACCAGCTCCCACGTCGCGGCGGGTGGCTGGGGCGAAGTCCTCGCCGCCCCAGAAAGAACGCAGTAATCTGGATTGTCGAAGATTCCAACCCAGCCACCCGCCGCATTTAATTCGCGACGTTCGATGCCGGTGGCGGCGCGATGGATGATCCTGATGGGGAAGATGCCGCCAACGGGGCTTTCTTCACGAACATCCTGAGCGGAAGGTCGTAGTATCTGGCCCCGGCCGTGGGACCCGTCATTTGCGATCGGCCGTCCACCGTCATGGTGAAAATGCGAATCACGGCGCGGTCGGCGTATTCCTTTCCGACCTCCACTTGCCCGGTCAGCTTGCCGTCCTCAGTAGGTTTCAGCGTGATGGGTGTCTTCACGAGATTCGTGCCGGTCTGATTCGGATTGCTGAACGCCATCACGAAAACCGAATGAATCGGCTTGAGCCGCCCTTGGTCAGCCAGTGTGAAGTGGACGGTCAGCTTGTCGTCCTTGACGGCCTCCACTTCGACGTCGTACTTCACGCCCCATTCATCTTTCGATGGACCCAGCGCATACCAGACCGCCCAACTGCGGCTCGTCATCAGGACCACGGCAATCATGACGAGCAAACCCGCCGCGCGGGGCAAATATCGAAAGACCATGTCAGTTGAACCTCATACAATCGCCGTCACCGACTCACGCTTCAAAAGGTCGGCTGCGCCCATCGCGCGACGGATTGAAGCAGTCCACCTTGGTTCGGGCAATATCAATCAGGATCGTGCAGGGTGGGGTCTACCCACCAGTTTGATTTGCCGCGCGTGGTCCCGACTGACAGTCCGCGGTCAACCGGGGGCCCCAGAAACAACGCTGCTGCTGGGCTGTCGAAGACTCCAACCCAACCACCCGCCGAAAGGAAACGTCCCCCCGGCATCGCGTCGGCATAAGCGGCAAACCCCTTATCATCGCTGCGGTATTGCCTCCATCGCCGCGATCAGACCCGGAATCGCTCCAGCAAGCTCTCATTGGCCACGTTAGCAATCGTTCAAAAAACGTGTAAACTCTTATATCTATTCACCAGAATCCATTCAGGGCTAACTACGACACCTGTGCCTCTCAGGCAAGGTCGTCATTAGGGCTGCTATGCGTCATGATGATTACTCAAACCCGTCTTCACCGGGCGAGTCGAAGCCGATCGAACTGATCAAGCGTCGGGTAGAGCAGTTGATCGCTGCCCAAGACTGGGGAAATGCCAGAGTCGCTCTCAAGAAGTATGCACCTCAACTCACAGGCGATGCCGATGCCACGGCGTGGTATAAGGCCGCAGCCAATCGAATTGTCTCCGGCGCAAAGGACGCCGACAATCAGCAACGCTTGATTCAGACCGCACAGCGGCTGATTGATGCGCATGACTACGAGCAGGCGCAATCTCTGTTGTCATCGGTCGCCCCGAAGGATCGCGCCAGGGCGCTCGGTGCGCTGCTAACCGATGTGGAAGAAACGCTCAGTGAGCTCGACTCACTGGAACTGGATCTGATTGATGCGATCCGCCGGGATCAACTCGATGAAATCAAGGCGATCATTGATCGCCTGCTGGAATTGCGTCCGTGGCATAAGCTGGCCCAACTCATCAAAGACAATTTGACCAAATTGCGGCTGAAACAAGCGTGCCTAGTGATCGATGCCACCGGTGCTCCGCAGTTCCACGATCAAAGTGGATTTCGCCTTTCCTCGAATGCCTGGGGATTAGCCGCAATCGCGTTGGTGGGCCTAATCCTGCTTCCAACGATCTGGCTTTGGAACACGGTCCTCAAAGAGCGGCCGATGGCGGTGATGCTAGCCCCGGCGTCGCAACCCGTCCCAGTGCTTCCCATACCGACTGCGTCTGCCGAAGCTACCATGCCGAATCTTGCGGTGAACCCGGCGACTTCGGTCCCAGAAGGAAGCGAAGCGAAAGCCGTTACTGAAACCGAAACCACAACGGCGAGTTCTCCGGCCAGTGAGCCGCAAGGTTTCGATCTGCTGCAGCGCAACTTGTTCGCTCCTGTGAAGGGCACAGAACTGGTTGTTTCACAAAATCGAGCGACCTTGAAAGTTGCTGCGGCTGTCCACGACTTGTCGATTGAATTGGGGCAGATGACCGCACCGCGGGCCTTGGAATCGGTCTCGGGAGATTTTGAGTACCAGGTGCGGGTGTCCAATGTGACCGGACCCCGGGGCCGAAGTCTGCAGGCAAGCCGTACGGCGTTTGTCGGCGCAGGTATTCTCGTCATGGCTGACGACCGCAATTACATTCGCCTGGAGCGGGCAGCACTCAACTCAAACAATCGCAGCACGCTGTATGCGAGTTGGGAACAGCGCGGAAATGGCCGCCCCACGCGGATGGGGAGTTCTCGAGACAAGCCGCTGAGCAGCGACTCAACCTGGCTGCGTGTGCAGCGCCGTCAAAACCAGATCCTGGGAGCGGTCAGTGAAGACGGTACGAGTTGGCATGCTCTGCCGGCGTTGACCGTGAACTGGCCGCAAAACATTCAGGTGGGAATCGCCGCGGTCAACAACACTCCCGTCGGTTATGAAGCCGTGTTCGACAATCGCGTGCTCACGAGACGTTAAATCGGCGAGTTGCATGACGCATCAAGCCAGATGCAACGTTTGAGCATTCCGGAGAGACAAGCTCTGTAGAGTGCGTGGCAACGCAAGTCTAAGCCGCAGCGATTCAGAAGGTGTATTGCGACGCACGCTACGGCTCTACCAGCGATAGAGTGCCGTGCCCCAGGTTAAGCCGGCGCCGAAGCCGCTCATGAGGACGGTGTCGCCGCGGTGGATGAGGCCGCGCTGGTAGGCTTCGTCGAGGGCGATTGGAATCGAACCGCCCGACGTGTTGCCGTACTGCTGGAGATTGTTA
>DASRYX010000391.1:0-10116 GCA_035686985.1 Planctomycetaceae bacterium
CGAGAAAGGCAAACGCACGGGGACCAGCAACGTCGGCATCATCGCCGGCGGGGAAGCCACCAACGTCGTCACACCCGTGCTTCAATTGAAAGCCGAAGCCCGCAGCCATGATCCCGAATTCCGCAAGACCATCGTCGCCGCCTATGAAGCCGCCTTCTCAAAGGCGGCCAAAACGATTCGTTCGGCGGACGGGAAATCGGGCGCGATCACGTTTCACGCTGAGTTGGAGTACGAATCGTTCTGTTTGCCGACGAACGCGCCGGTGGTCGACAGCGCCCGCGCGGCAGTGCTGGCCGCCGGTCTGACATCCAGCTTCCGGATCGGCAACGGCGGGCTCGATGCCAACTGGATGGTCGCTCACGGACTACCAACAGTGACGCTCGGCTGCGGTCAGAACGCGATTCATACCGTCAATGAGTGGCTCGACATCCCCAGCTATCTCAACGGCTGCCGGGTCGCGGTCGAACTGGCCGCCGGAGCGGGCTGATTTCCATCGCTGCGCTTGCTCTTGGCCGACAACCGGCGCACAGTGTTGACCGGTCGTCGCTCACGAATTCTGAATCGCCGCTGGAAGCCGTGTCATGCTGAATCGTGATCTCATTGGTACCGCGTTCGTGTTGATCGCTGTCGTGGGTTGCAACCCTGAAACGGCGAAACCGTCTGCACCGTCTCCGATCGAAAGCGCCCCAAAGACCGATGCGCCTACGACGGCCCCGCAAGTCACGGCGACGACACCCAAGTCCGCCGAAGTGTCCAAGATTGACGAGGTGACGCCCGCACTCGAGGCGGCATCCGCAGATGGCCACAATCGCTTGACCGCCGAAGAAATTTCACAGGGCTGGCTGCGGCTCTTCGATGGTCACACGCTCTTTGGCTGGAAGCCCAACAGCGAGACCAACTGGCGCGTCGACAACGGCATGGTGAAGGCCGACGGCGAGGCCAAAGGCCTGCTCGTGACCACCACCCGCTGGGCGAATTATGAATTGCGCTGTGATTTCAAACTCGCGGCGGGTGGGAACAGCGGTGTATTTCTGCGAACTCCGTTCACGCCGAAAAATCCAACGACCGACTGTTACGAACTCAACATCTGCGACTCGCACCCGGAGTTCAAGTCGGCCAGCCTCGTCGGGCGGGCGCAACCGACCGAGACGGTCACCGCCGATGGTGACTGGCATACCTTCTTCGTCACCGTAGACGGCCCGAAAGTCACCGTCCAGTTCGATGGCAAATCGGTGTTGTCGTACGAAGACAACGGCGAGAAAGCACTCACCAGCGGCTTTATCGGCCTGCAGATGAATGGCGGTGCGGTGGAATTCCGCAATGTGTTCCTGCGTCCGCTGGGGCTCACGCCGCTGTTCGATGGCACCTCGCTGACCGGGTGGAAAACAGTGCCGGGTTCACAAGGGGAGTTCGCCGTCGAGGACGGAACGATTCGCGCCACCGGCGGCCGCGGGTTTCTGGAAACGGAACGGACCGCAGCGAACTTTGTCCTGCAGTTCGAGGCGATTACTCACGGCGACGCCCTCAACAGCGGCGTCTTCTTCCGCGCACAACCCGGGACGGAAAGAGCCCCGTCCAATGGGTATGAATTTCAGATCCAATCGGGAATCAAGGACAACGACCGCAACAAGCCGGCAGACTTCGGCACGGGTGCGATCTTCCGCCGCGTTGCCGCCCGTCGCGTCGTTTCCTCAGATCGCGAATGGTTCACCGCCACGCTTGTCGCCGATGGTCCGCACTTCACCACCTGGATCAACGGGATTCCCGTGGTCGACTGGACCGACACCCGCGCCGCGAATGACAATCCGCGCGAGGGCCTGCGGCTCGACGCCGGGCATCTCAGCCTGCAGGGACATGACCCCACGACCAATCTGCAGTTTCGCAATCTTCGGTTGGTCGAACTGCCCTGAACACGCTTGCCCGTTTCTGTGTTGATGAAGGCCCTTGGTAATGAGTGACGCCGTGCCGCCGACCCGTCCCGCAGTGCTGCCGCGCGTGTTGGGGGTGGGCGACGGTGTCGCGGTCGTCGTGGGATCGATCATCGGTTCGGGGATCTTTTTGAAGGTCGCGAATGTCGACCAGCAGATGGCCCAGTACGGCTTTCTGGCCATTCTCGGCGTGTGGATTGTCGTGGGGCTGGCAACGCTGTTCGGGGCCCTCGCCCTGGCCGAACTGGCGGCGATGTTTCCACAGGCCGGCGGGCCGTACATCTATCTCCGCGAAACCTTCGGACTGCTGCCGGCGTTTCTCTGGGGCTGGACCGAATTCTGTGTGATCCGAACCGCCTCAATCGGAGCCCTTGCCTGCGCGACGGCGCTCTATCTCGACCAGCTCGTGCCCCTGTCGCACTACCAACAGGCGATGGTGGCGATCACGATTGTGGTGGGGCTATCAATTGCGAATGCACTGAGCACCCGCTGGGGAGCCAATCTGCAAGTTGTGTTCACGGTGATCAAGGTCGGGTTTCTCGGGTTGATCATCGTGCTGCCGTGGCTGTTCGCACAGGGTCGGCTCGACAATATGCAGCCGCTCCTGGCGACGCCGGATTCGGGCCATTTCTGGAACGCTCTGGCCGCGGCGCTGGTGGCCGTGATGTGGCCGTTCGATGGCTGGATCAACGTCGCCCCGGTCGCCGAGGATATTCGCGAACCACAACGCAATGTTCCCCGGGCGTTGGTATGGGGCATGCTGATTGTCATTGCGGTTTATCTGGGTGCAAACCTGAGCTATCACTTTGTGCTGACCATGCAGGAAACAGCCGCTTCCAAGGCTATCGCCGCTGATGTCTTCCGCGGGTTGTTCGGTCCGATCGGAGCCAAGCTCGCGGCCTTCGGCGTGGTATGCTCCACGTTCGGCGCGACCAATTCCAACATGATCTGCGGCCCGCGGATTTATCTGGCGATGGCGCGCGATGGTCTGCTGCCCGCGCGGGTCCATCACATCCACTCGCGCTGGGAAACCCCCGCGAACGCGATTCTGCTGCAATCGTCCTGGGCCGTGCTGCTGATCATCGTCTTCTTCGCCTGGAAAGAGAATCCGAAAGCCGCGTTCGACGGTCTGACCGATGCGGTGATCTGCGCCGGAATTGTGTTCTACAGCCTGACCGTCGCGGCCGTGTATGTGTTGCGATCCCGTGAGCCGCACCGTGAGCGGCCGTATCGAACCTGGGGTTACCCGTGGACGCCACTGCTATTTTTCGGCGTCTACTTCTTTGTCTTCGTGCAGTTGCTGCTGCTGCAATGGAAAGAGACGCTGGGCGTACTGGGGCTCATCGCCGCCGGAGTGGTTTATTACGCCATCGCGCGACGGCGTACAACAAAGCTCAGCGTCGATGCGACACGAGTTGACTGAATCGATGCCTACACCGCTCTTGCACGTCGTCCTCTATCAACCGGATATCCCGCAGAACACGGGGAATATTGGCCGCACGTGTGTGGCTGTCGGGGCGAAGCTGTGGTTGATCCGGCCGCTGGGCTTTCAACTCGATGAGCGTCATCTCCGGCGGGCCGGGATGGACTACTGGGAGCACCTCGACTACGAAGTGGTCGATTCCTGGCTTGAGGTCCGTTCCCGCTTGCCACACGCGACGGTGTGGTGCATCGAGAATCCGGCAACGCGACTCCTTTGGCAGGCAGAGTTTCAACCGGGGGATGTGCTGCTGTTTGGCAGCGAGTCGCGCGGCCTGCCGGCATCCCTGATCGAGGAATTCCGTGCGACCACGGTTCAGTTGCCTATGCATCCGAAGGTCCGCAGCCTGAATCTTGCCAGCACTGTCAACACCGCCGTCTACGAAGCCGTCCGGCAGTTCGGCGGCCTGCCGTGAACACGGACCTTCAATGCCTGCGACGCCATTAGCGATTTGATTGGATCGAGTTCGGGCGCCTGGCTAAGATGATGTTTCCACACGTCCGATCGCCGATCTTTCCGGTTGCATTTCAATGCGTGCATTTCGCCGATGCTTGGTGCTGAGTTGCCTGGTCTGCGCGGTCGCTCTGGCCGACGCCAGTGAAACGCCTGCGACCGAACAATCGGACCGCTTCGAACAACGCGTTCTGCCGCTGCTCAAGACGTATTGCCAGGATTGTCACTCGGGAAAGGCGAAAGAAGGAAACCTGTCGCTCGACGGATTTGTAACTCTCATCGAGGCGCAGCGAGATCCCGGGTTCTGGTGGAAAGTCCTGAAAAATCTACGCGCGGGGGTGATGCCTCCGTTCGGTGAGCCGCGGCCGACTGCCGATGAGCTGAAGGTCATCAGCGACAGCATCAAGTTCGATGTGTTTCAGATCCGGGAGAACGATCCTGATCCCGGGCGGTTGAGCGTCCGCCGGTTGAACCGCCTCGAATATGGCAACACCGTCAGCGATCTGATGGGCGTTGACTTCGACGCCGCGATCCTGTTCCCGCCGGACGATTCTGGTTACGGCTTCGACAATGTCGGCGATGCGCTGAGCTTTTCGCCGCTGCTGATGGAGAAGTACCTGCGGGCCGCCCAGACGGTAGTCGAGCGGGCCGTCCCGCACACCACGTGGATGGTGCCACAAAAGGAAGTTCGTGGCCGTGAGTTTGTCACATCGGAGGGCAAACTGCGGGGCGACGGCCTGTCATCAAAGACTTCCGTGAAGGTTCGTCACACCGTGCGGATTGATGAACCCGGAACGTACAACCTGGATGTCGCGGTCAAGCTGCACGGGTCGTTCAACTTCGATCCATCCCGGTACAAAGTGCGGTTCGCCGTGGACGACCAAGATCGCTTTCACCACGAATACGGATGGGACGAGAACAAGCTCCTGCGATACCCGTTTGTGGAGACTTTTGCGGCGGGGGATTACGAGCTCTCATTCGAACTGACACCGATTCCTGGCGAGGAAAAACCGCTGGAGAACGTCGAACTTGGCGGCCCGAACGAGGCAACGTGGGCTCACTTCGAAGTTTATTCCGTACGGCTCCAGGGGCCGCACGGAACGTCCAAGCTGGTCCACCCGGCGAACTATGCCCGCTTTTTCTCTCGTGAGGAGCCGCCCAATTCCACGGACGAACGCCGCGAGTATGCGCGCGAAATCCTCACGAAGTTCACCACGCGGGCGTATCGTCAGTCTCCGCATGCAGAGACCATCACCCGGCTGGTGAATGTCGCAGAGCAGGTCTACTCGCAGCCGGAAAAAACCTTCGAAGCCGGCGTCGCGCACGCTTTCACGGCGGCCCTGGCGTCTCCACGCTTTCTCTTCCGGATGGAGTCGACAGTTCCTGCATCCACAGAGGCAACGTTTGCTCTGGTGGACGAGATCTCGCTGGCGTCCCGGCTGTCATATTTCGTGTGGTCAACGATGCCCGACGCAGAACTGTTTCGTCTTGCCGAGGCAGGGGAGTTGCGCCGACAGTTGCCGCAGCAGATTGATCGCATGATGCGCGATGATCGTGCGAAGGAGTTCGTTCGCAACTTCACCGGGCAGTGGCTCCGAACCCGCGATGTCACGCAGATCTCGATTGATCCCGTGGTTGTCTTCGGCAAGCAGCGGGAATACGAAGAGTTACTCGCACAATTTCGCAGCTTCCGCAGCCGTCCCTTGGGGCGAACTCTGACGCCGGAAGAACAGAACGTGCGAGAACGGTTTCGGGCTTTGCGAGGTTTGCAGGACCGCTTCAATGATGAAATGAAGCGATCCATGCGCCGCGAAACGGAGATGTGCATGGAGTACATCGTCCGGGAAGATCGCAGCCTGCTGGACCTGCTGGATGCTGACTACACCTTTCTGAACGAGAAGCTCGCCGAGCTGTATGAGATCCCCGGAGTTCGCGGACCGGAAATGCGCCGCGTCACCATTCCGGAAGGCAGCCCGCGCGGCGGCGTTCTGACGCACGCGTCCATGCTGCTGGTGACCTCGAACCCCACCCGCACCTCGCCGGTTAAGCGCGGGCTGTTCGTGCTGGAAAACATTCTCGGCACGCCCGCTCCCCCGGCTCCGCCCGGCGTCCCGGATCTCGAAGAGTCCACGAAGAAGTTCGCCGGTCGTGAACCGCCGCTACGCGAATTGCTCGCTGCGCACCGAGAATCAGCGCTCTGTGCATCATGCCATTCCCGCATGGACCCGCTGGGCATCGCGCTGGAGAACTTCAACGCCTTGGGGATCTGGCGCACGACAGAAAAAGAAGAACCGATCGATGCCTCCGGGCAATTGATTACGGGTGAACGATTCCAGGATATTCGCGACCTCAAGAAGATCCTGCGGGAACATCACGCCGACGACTTCTATCGTTGTGTCACACAGAAAATGTTGACGTACGCCCTGGGACGCGGGCTCGATTACGGCGATGAACACACGGTCGACCTGATTGTCGACCGCCTGAAAGCCAACGAAGGCAAGTTCAGTGCGTTACTGCACGGTGTCATTAATTCGGCTCCGTTCCAGAAACAACGCCTGCCGCAGTCGCCAACTCGATCGAATCCTCATCAGAGAGCCGAGCCATGACTCGACGAACAGTGCCATACAATCAGAACGGGATTGATCGTCGTCGCTTTCTGCGGGGCGTCGGTGTCTCGCTGGCTTTGCCCGCGCTGTCGTCGCTTGTGCCACGCACGGCTCGTGCTGGCGCGGGGAAAGCGCCGCTGCGAATGGCGTTCATGTCCATTCCCAACGGTGTGCAGCAGGATCACTGGTTCCCCACGGAGGATTTTCAGCTGAACCGCACGATGGCGCCGCTGGAAAAGTTGAAACCCCACTTCCAGGTGATCAGCGGTCTCGACCATCAACATGCCACGGCCGGTCGCGATGGGGCAGGGGATCACGCCCGGGCCAGTGCCACGTTCCTCACCGGGGCTCGCGCCCGCAAAACTGCCGGCAGTGACATTCACGTCGGCATCTCAGTCGATCAGGTCGCCGCACAGAAGCTGGGGCATCTCACGCGGTTTCCTTCGCTGGAGTTGTCCTCCGATGTGGTGCGAAATTCCGGCAGTTGTGATTCCGGCTACGCGTGCGCCTATCAGTACAACCTTGCCTGGAGTTCGGCGGCGACGCCGGTCACGCCCGAGACAAATCCGCGGCTAGTCTTCGAGCGATTGTTCGGGGCCGGGGAACCGGGCGAGCGGAAGAAGAACTATGTGATTCGCCAGGAAACCGAGCGCAGCGTCCTCGACTTCGTGCTGGAAGAAGCCAACGACGTTCAACGACAGCTGGGCGTGAACGACCGGCGGAAGTTCGACGAGTATTTCACCGTCGTCCGGGACATGGAAAAGCGATTGAAGGCCGCCGAGCAGTTCGAAAGCGTTCCCGACGCGACGGCAGCGGCACCGCCCGGAATTCCGACGGAATTCGGCGATTACATGCAGATCATGTATGACATGCTGTGGCTGGCCTTCCACACCGACTCGACGCGGATCGGTACGCTGCTGCTGGCGTACGACGGCAGCAACCGCACGTTTCCACAACTCGGCATCGCGGAAGGTCATCATTACCTGACCCATAACCAGCGCAGTCCCGAACTGCGTCAGAAAGTCGCCGACATCGATCAGTTCTACATCGCGGCGTTTGCACGCTTTCTCGAAAAAATGGCTGTCACGGAGGACGTAGATGGCCGCTCGCTGCTGCATAACTCAATGATCGTTTACGGCGGCGCGATCGCGGATGGCAATCGTCACAGCCACGATAACCTGCCATTGATCCTCGCCGGACACGGGGGCGACCTGGCCACCGGACGGCACTTGCGGGTCAAATCGCAGCCGATGTCCAATCTGTTTGTGAGTCTGTTGAACCGTTTCGGTGTGGAAGCCAAACAGTTCGGCGACTCGACAGAGCGACTGAACGAGATCTGATCGGACTATGCGCGCTTCCGGGTCGATCGTGCGGCGGACTTCACCGATTTCGACGGAGCCCGCGGCGGCTTCGGCGCTTTTTCTTCCGTCCGCTTGAGGCTCTTCTTCAATGCGTCCATGAGATTAATGACCGCCGGGGCTTCCTCCGACTGCGGCGTCGTGACCAGCTTCTTCCCGTGTGCTTTGGCTTCCACGAGTGCCTGCAGACGCTCCGCGTACAGATCGTGATACTCGCCGATCTGGAACCGCTTCTGGCGGATCGTGCTGAGCAGTGTCTTCATCATCTTGAGTTCCGTGCCGGTGCCCTTGTCGGCGGTCAGTTCCCCCTCGAACTGATCAGGCAGCGCGACTTCATCGCTGTAGTTCACGGATGTCATCGCGACCAGGCGCCCGGCCGGCCGGAGCAGCACGGTTTCCTCTTTTCCGTTCAGGACGACCTGTGCGACCGCGATCAGGTTCTCATCCGCCAGCGACTGCTGCAGCACGGCGAACGCCGCCTGGCCCACTTTGCCGTCGGGCACGAGATACATGGTCTTGCCGCCGAGATACAGCAGATCGACGGAACTGGCCGGGACGACCGATTGCACGCTCACCGCGTGGTCGACTTCCGTCCGCAGCGCTTCCAGTTCGGACGGTTCGATGACCGCGTATTGCCCCTTCTCGTACTCATATCCTGAGACGATTTCCTCGGGCGGAACTTCGCCGTGTATCGGGCATGTCTTCACATACTTGATGCGGCTGTGACACTTGTCGTGAAGCTGATTCAGGCTGACGCCGTGCGAGCTGCAGGCGTTCACGGCGGGATAGCTTTTGACGGGGATGGACACGAGCGAAAGGCGAAGGTGGCCTTTCCAGCTGAAGCGACCGGGCATGATGTTCACCGAAGAAACGGGGGGCAACACCCGTCCATGGTGACCACGACATCCTTTTCTTTGCTTGAGTGCGATCACCACATCAGCAAAGGGAATGCCGAAACGTGATGTCGACGTAAGTGCAAAACGACCGTGGCGAGGTGATCGAGATTCATCCAGACGGTGTCGCGTCGGCGGACGCTCAGGACTCGCGCGTGGTCGAACGGAGACCGAGCTGTTCGAGTTTCTGCTGCAGACTCTGGCGATGGAGCCCGAGTTGCCGGGCGGCTTCGCTGATGTTGCCGTTGGCACGGTCCAGCGCGGTACCGAGCATCGCCCGTTCAAACGCGTCCACCAGCTGGGCTTTCGCGTCGGCGAACGGCTGGTCGTAGTATCCGGCGAAGGGATCCGCATCAACGGGCGTACGGCCGACGAGTCCCAGATCGAGGGCCGTCAGCACCGGTCGTTCACAGATCGCAACGGCGGCGACGAGGGATTGCTCAAGCTCCCGCACATTGCCCGGCCAGTCGTGGGCGAGCATGGCCGCGACGGCGTCGCGCCCGAGTTGGACGACGGTTCTGGCGTGCCGCGCGGCTTCACGCTCAAGAAAGCGGTGCGCGAGGACCAGAATGTCGTCACGTCGGGCCCGCAACGGCGACAAGACCAGTTCAAAACCTTTCAGACGATAATAGAGATCCCGGCGAAACCGCCCCTCGGTAATCCGTTCCTCCAGCGGCTGATGTGTGGCGGAAATGACCCGAACATCGACATCCACGGGTTGCTCCGAACCGACAGGTGTCACCTGTCGCTCCTGCAGTGCTCTCAGCAGCTTCGCCTGTGCGGCCAGCGGCAAGTCGCCGATTTCGTCGAGAAACAACGTGCCGCGATGCGCACGTCGGAACACTCCTTCCCGGTCGCGATCAGCGCCGGTGAACGCCCCTTTCACATGCCCGAAGAGTTCACTCTCCAGCAACGATTCCGGCAACGCCGCGGTATTCACGGCGATAAACGGCCCGGCAGCTCGGTCGCTCAGGCGATGCAGTTCCTTCGCCACGAGTTCCTTACCGGTTCCAGTTTCGCCGCAGATCAACAGATCGACCGGAGCCTTCGCGGCCCTTTTCAGCACACTGCGGAGCTCACGCATCGCGCGGCTGACCCCGATCAAGCCGCTCGATTCATCCGACGTTTGCGCTTCGAGGTCCGCCACACGGCGTTCGAGTTGAACTCGACGCTCAACGCGTACCGCCGTCGCCCGCAGTTGTTCGATCTCGAAGGGCTTCGTCAGGAAATCAGCCGCTCCCAGTCGCATGCAATCCACCGCCAGGCTGTTGCGATCGTTCGCCGTGACGACGACAATCTCGCTCTGCCGAGCGGCTGTTCCCAGCTGCTGCAAGACACCAAGGCCATCGAGCCCCGGCATATTGATATCGAGAAACACAAGATCCGGAGACGTCGTTC
>DASRYX010000392.1:0-3784 GCA_035686985.1 Planctomycetaceae bacterium
GATCACCGGGCAGCTCTATCGCCAGTTTGCGTTGACGATCGCTGCGACGGCGGTGATCAGCGCAGTCAACGCCGTCACGCTGAAACCAGCACAATGCGCGATCTATTTGCGTCCGACGCCTGAGAAGAAAAACTTTTTCTATCGCGGCTTCAACCGGGTGTACGACTGGTTTGAAGGAATTTACACGCGGATCGTGACGGTTGCGGTGCGGCAGACCGCCCTCGTCATGGTGCTGTTCCTCGTGCTGGTCGGTGTCACCGGCTGGTGGTTCGTGCGGCTGCCCACTGGCTTTGTCCCTTCGGAAGATCAGGGCTATGCGATCGTTGCCATTCAGTTGCCCGACGCGGCATCACAGCAGCGGACGCGCGAAGTCACGCGGCAGGTCAGCGCGATTCTCAAAGAAACGCCGGGCGTGCGCTCATGGTTCCTGCTGGGCGGCATGTCGCTGCTCGACTCCTCGGTGACCTCCAACGCCGCGACAATGTTCATCACCTACACGCCGTTTGAAGAACGAGCGAAGGATCCCGCCCTGTCGCAGGAAGCCATCCTCGGCAGCCTGATGGGCAAGTTCCAATCGGTGCGTGAGGCGATGGTGTTCGCCTTCCCGCCTCCGGGGATTCGCGGCCTGGGGGTCGCCGGCGGATTTGAAATGAAGATTGAAGACCGCGGCGGCGTCGGTTTGCAGGAACTGCAGCAAGTTGTGCAGGAAATGGTGGGGGCAGCGAATGGTCAGACCAGCCTGGCCGGCGTCCAGTCGACGTTCCGTGCTGGGGTACCGCAGATTTATGTCGACATCGACCGCGTGAAAGCCAAAACGCTCGGCATCCCGCTCGACTCCGTGTTCGGAACCATGCAAGCGGCGCTCGGGTCAGCCTACGTCAACGATTTCAACAAATTCGGCAAGACCTATCAGGTGCGCGTGCAGGCCGAGCAACAGTTCCGCCTGCATCCAGAAGACATCGCGCGGCTGGAAGTCCGCAATCGCGACGGCCGCATGATTCCACTCGGCACGATTGCCACGATCCACAAGACCCTCGGACCGCAGATCGTGCCGCGTTATAACCTGTATCCGTCAGCGACGATCAACGGAGCTGCGGCTCCGGGTGTCAGCTCCGGCCAGGCGTTGCAGCTGATGGAGCAGATGGCCGCGACCAAATTGCCGCAGTCCATGGGTTACGAGTGGACCGGCATGTCGTTTCAGGAGAAACGCGTCGGTTCTCAAGCGGTCTACGTTTTCGCGCTCGGCGTGCTGATGGTCTACCTGGTCCTCGCGGCTCAGTATGAAAGCTGGCTGATGCCGGCCGCGGTGATCATGGTCGTGCCGCTGGCGTTGTTAGGAACCGTGATCGCCGTCGCCGTACGCGGGATGGACAACAATATCTACACACAGATCGGCATCGTGCTGATTATCGCCCTCGCAAGCAAGAACGCGATTCTGATTGTCGAGTTCGCGCGTGAACTGCGGATGCAGGGCCGCTCGATTATCGAGGCAGCGATTGAAGCCTCGCGGTTAAGATTCCGGCCGATTCTCATGACTTCGTTCGCTTTCATTCTCGGCATCGTTCCGCTGATTCGTGCGACCGGGGCCGGTGCGGCCAGCCGACGGGCGCTCGGAACGGCCGTGTTCGGCGGGATGATCGCGGCGACCGTGCTGGCAGTGTTTTTCGTGCCGGTCTTCTACGTCTTGATGCAGCGCCTCGCGGAATTCCGCAAAACCAAGGACACGGAGATTACGCCGCCACGAGTGGAACACGCTACGGTTTCTCCCTCCCCGCAGCTGGTCTCCAGCGTCTGACCAGGTCAGCGTGGGAGGTTAATGGTATTCGTTAAACCATCCGGGCTGCCCGGAACCTGCGCGGAAATGCAGTGAAAATCGACAGGCCAGGAAAGCAAGTTGATCTTGCCTCGCCGCAAACACATGTGATAATTGAATGAGATTGTCGTAAGCCTCCGACAACGGTGTCTGCGAAGATGCGGCACGGTATTTGATGACGACGTGAAACATGACGTTTCCCGATCGTGCACAACGCCGGATCGACTCGAAGAGCGAGTCCCCGGAGCGTGAGCGGTGTCGACGGGCCGGCTTCACCTGCCAGTGACGCGGTTGCTTCTTCACTGCGACTGATCTTTCCCACCATTTTCGTTCGCCGCCAGGGATTGGTGGTGATTCTCGTCGGGGAAGCCCGCCACAGCCAGCTGCGTTTCCGGCTGCGCGAGCACTCCGTCGAGGCTGCGATCTCTGGATGATTGATCACAGGCGACAGCGACTTACCGTTGCGACATATTGAAGGAGCGGTCTCGTGGCCATTGGACAATCGCTGCTGAAACACTTTGCTGACCAGCAAAACACCGAACAGTTCCGCCAGGAATACTGGCAGGGATCATTCGCCGAGTATCTTGACCTCGTGCGCACGACGCCGACGGTCGCACGGTCCGCCCACCAGCGGATGTACGATATGATCACCGAGTACGGCTCGTACCCGGTCGATGAAGGTCGCCGCGACGGGCTAATCCGTTACCGGTTCTTTGACGATCCGGACAACGACGGCGAAGACGCGATCTTCGGCCTCACGGAGCCGTTGATGCAGCTGGTGAATTTCCTGCGCTCGGCGGCACTCAAGTATGGAGCCGAACGCCGCGTGCTGCTGCTGCACGGCCCCGTCGGCAGTTCCAAGAGCACAATCGCGCGGTTGCTGAAGCGCGGGCTGCAGCGCTACAGTCGCACTCCGCAGGGAGCGCTCTACACTTTCGGTTGGAAAGAAGACGACGGCAGCATCATCTGGGATCCGATGCACAGCGAGCCGCTGCAGTTGATTCCGGTCGCCGCTCGTGAGGAAGTCTGCAACTCGCTGAACGAAGGCCGTGATCCGCACAAGGATTACATGGTCGAGATCACCGGCGACGTCTGCCCGTTGTCGCGGTTCTACTTCAAGGAACGGCTGGAGAAGAATGCCGGCGACTGGACGAAGGTGCTCGACGGCATCGTCTGCAAGCGGTTCTTCCTTTCGGAGCAGGACCGCATCGGCATCGGCACATTCCAGCCGAAAGACGAAAAGAACCAGGACAGCACCGAACTCACCGGCGACATCAATTACCGCAAGATCGCCGAGTACGGCAGCGAATCCGACCCGCGGGCGTTCAACTTCGACGGTGAATTTAACGTCGCTAATCGCGGGATGATCGAGTTCATCGAAGTCCTGAAACTCGACGTGGCGTTCCTCTACGACCTCCTCGGGGCGTCGCAGGAACACAAGATCAAGCCGAAGAAATTCGCGCAGACCGATATCGACACCGTGATCATCGGTCACACCAACGAGCCGGAGTATCGAAAGCTGCAGTCCAATGAGTTTATGGAAGCGCTCCGCGACCGGACGGTGAAGATCGACGTGCCCTATGTGACGAAGCTCGGTCACGAACTGCGGATTTACGAGAAGGATTACAACCCCAAGCGCGTACGGGGCAAACACATCGCGCCACACACTCTGGAAGTGGCGGCGATGTGGGCAGTCCTCACGCGGCTGGAAGAACCCAAGCATCACGGGCTGACGGTGCTGCAGAAGCTGAAACTCTACAACGGCAAAACGCTCCCCGGCTTCACGCTGGAGAACGTTGAGCAGTTGCGGAAGGAAGCCAAGCACGAAGGCCTGCAGGGCATCTCCCCGCGGTACGTGCAGGACAAGATCTCGAACGCTCTGGTGGCCCACCCCGAGTCGCGGAGCATCAACCCGTTCATGGTGCTGAACGAACTCGAGGAGGGCCTGAAGCACCACAGTCTGATTACACA
>DASRYX010000393.1:0-3949 GCA_035686985.1 Planctomycetaceae bacterium
CAATCCACCGCGAGCATGAGGCAATTCAGGCCGCTGCCGATGCCGAGGAGGCCGACGCGGTCGCCTTTTTCGAGGAAGCCGCGTTCATCAGCGATTGCGGCCGTCAGTGGCAGGCTGACCGTGCCGATGTTGCCGAGGTACGGATACGTATTGAAGTCTTTGCCCGGCGGGATGCCGAGCGTCTGCATGACCTGATCACGGTGCCCTTTGCCGACCTGATGGCAGATCACCTTGTCGATCTGATCCGGACGCATGCCGATCTTCGCGAGGAAGGAATCCCATGTTTTCATGCCGAGGTCGACGCCGAATCGCAGCACGGAAATGGAATCGGTCTGCATGAACTGCGTGAAGGCATGCTGCAGCTTCGCGGGCAGCAGGCCGCTCACTTTTTGCTGGACCAGCGACGGCATAAACCGCCCGAACTTGGTCTGCGTCAGGGCGGACGGCAAGACCTGTTCAACCTTATCCACCGCGGCGGGGATTAATGACTCGAACCCCCAGCGGCACAGTGAGTGATGCTCGGGGGCGGATTTCGTCACGCCGCCGAGCAGCTTGTGCGCGTGCGCCTTGTTGAACGAGCCATCCGTCAGCAGCACGGCGACCGCACCGGAGCCACCGGTGAGCGTTGCGAGCGACTTGGTCAGCGCGTCCATGCTCATGTCTTCGAGCAGACGCTGGATCGTGTAGTCGATGATCTCGCGGGCGGTTTCACAGGAGACAACCATGCCGGCGCGAATCTGGCCCAGTTCGATGCGGTTGGCAATGTCGACCATGCCGTTAAGCACGCCCAGGCACGCGTTACTGACATCGAAGATCGCGGCGTCGGGACTGATGCCGAGCTTCGCCGCGACACTGCACGCGGTCGCGGGCTCGAAGTGTTCGCGGCAGACCCCGGCGTAGATGAGAATATCCAGATCGCGTGCGGCGACGTTGGATTGTTCGAGCGCCCGACGGGCCGCTTCGGTCGCGCCGTCGCTGAGCTGATGGCCTTCTTCCCACCAGCGGCGTTCGGCAATCCCGGTCCACGCTTCCAGTTGGCCCGGCGAAATCCGCAGCTTCTGGTACAGCGGTTCGAGCCGGGATTCAATCTCCGTCGACGTGACGACCACCGGGGCGAGTTCGTACCCGATGGCATCGACATAGACGCGGTTGTATTTCATGACCATAGAGGCAGCTCGAAGCGGTGCGAGTTGATGAGTCAGCTCAGCGCCAGCGTAAAATCTTTCATCTGGTAAATCACGCGGTCGTCAACGGTGAGGAAGCCGGACGCGGTCGCCATCCGGCGGTCGTCGTCCACCGCTGTGATGACCACATCTACCGTAACCGTTTTGTCGCGGGGAATCACCTGACCGCGGTAGATCCATTCGTGGGATTGGTTGAGAGTTGATGGTTGATGGTTGATGGAAAGAGCCGAAAAAGTCGCATTCTGTCCTTCTGGCCAACAGCCATCTGCCATCGACCATAAGCGCCCTCCCGCCCAGCGCCGGTACACGTACACCTTCAACAGCTGCAGGAACGACTCCAACCCGAGCGAACCGGGCCAGACCGGGTCTTGATAGAAATGGGCTTTGAAGAACCACATCTCGGGGTCGACGTTCACGCTGCCGCGGATGAAGCCCAAACGGTGCGGACCGCCATCCGGAACGAACAGGTCCACCTGTTTCACCATGCGGAACTGGTCGTCCGGGAACGGTGCCTCGGGTGGCAGAGGGAACGCTTCCGCGCGCTGTCGCTCGGCTTCCGTCGGTTGATACCTCTCCGCATCACGAATGCCGACCTGGTTGGCGAGTGAGGCTTTGGAGAAGAATCCGAAATACGTCTTGCCGACGTAGACCGGGCGGCCGCTCGCGCGCAGGTCGAACGTGTAGTGCTGAATGATCATTCCGCCCGACTGCGAGACCGCCGTCATCTTCACGGTTGTCGTGAGCGTGCCGGAATCCGGATAAACCTCTTCATACTGTGTTGCGGTCCCACCGAGATTGCGGAACGAGAGATCGCTGTCGCTCGTCAGCGCCGAGCCGAGATACCCCGCGAGCCAACCGCACGGCTGCAGCGCCGTTTCCAGCAGCACCGCAAACGGCATCGTCGGTTGCCGGTTCGCGGCGAAGTACCACGCATCCGGCGGAACGTCGTATTCGGCTTCGATCACACCGCCGGCGACGAGTTTCCACGGTTCGCAGTTCTCAATCGAAACGATGCGATCCAGAAACTGAAACGGCGGCCCCGGCAACCGCGCAATGACGCGCTCGCGGTCAAAGATCTTGTAACGATCACCAAAGGCATCCGACGGCTTGCCGATCGCGAACGCCGTGATGCGGTCGGTGTCGAAGAGCGCGGGGCGGGGCTGGCTCTGGGCTAAGGGCTGAGGGCTGAGGGACGGAGAAGAGGGGACATTCCGGGAGGGCGAAGCTCCCGCTGAGCCGCTGGTTGCCCCCGCGTTGTGAAGCGTGCGCGGCTCGGCGGGAGCCTCGCTGTCCCACAGTGCCTCGACATCCGCCTGACTCAGCCCGGTTAATCGCACCGACATATCGGTGATCTCAACAATCGCTTTGCCATCGGCGTACATCAGCGCATCCGCGATGCAGAACAGCGAGTTGTCTTCTTTTTCCGTTCCTAAGCCGTTAGCTCTTAGCCCTAAGCCCTCCCCAATCTCCTTCAGCGTCACCTCGTACCACACCTTCTGCGTGTTCGCGAGGACCTGCCCGCGGCACTTGAGGCGGCTCTTCACGCCGGGCACGGGTTCGTAGGCGATCTGGCCGGCTTCGCCGATCCAGCCCATTCGCAGCAGGAAAATGCGGAGCGTGTGCAGGCAGCACTCATACATCAGCGTGCCGGGCATCACCTGGTCATCACAGAAGTGGCACGTGAGGAACCAGTCGTCGGGATGAATCTCCGCTTCCGCACGGATCTTCCCCATGCCGTACTTGCCGCCGCTGGGATCGAGTTCCAGCACGCGATGCACGAGGTTCAACCGGCCCGACGGCAAGGTCACGGGATTCCGCAGCGGCAACCCGGCGAAGACCGGTCCGAAGCACGCCGCGAGGTCGCCGTTACGAAGCGCCGTGAGTTGCGCATCGCTGTATGACTCAACCGCCATGGGCACGGGGTCGGTCCAGTTTTCGGGACGTTTTCCCGGCCGCGATTGCTTATCAAGAGCGGTGTGGACGATTCCCTGACCGGCGGCGAGTTCCTCCATCGTGAAGAACCCAGCGACGCCGTCGCGCATCGTCAGCAGCGGCTTCCCATCGACGTTCGCATCGAACTCGAACCGGAAGAGATACGTGTCCCCCTGCTGGAAGAACCGATTGATCTTGATGTCGTAGTGAATCGTCTTACCGGGGCCAGGCAACGCGTCGTGGAACGTCACCACAGCGTCGAGCAGGCGATACATGGCCAGCCCGCGGGTGATGAAATCGATGCCGAGCCAGCCCGAGAGAAACAGGTCCGCCTGACCCGATTCCACCGCGAGACACGTCGGGATCTTGCCGCAGTCGAGGTACCAGTCGTCGGCATGAATATCATGTTCGGTGACGACGCGGCCGTGCGTCATCGACAGCGGTTCGCCTTCGATTTCCAGAATGCGGTCGACGAGCATCAGCGGGACATCGGGCAGCCGCACGCGTGTTGGGAAGGCGTCGATCGCCGCGAACTTTTCGCCGAGGACATTCCCGATCTTGCCGATGGCGAATTCCATGCACTGTTCATAGTTGAGCGCTCGCGGTGGTTCGGTAGGGCGAACCGGTGCGGGTGTGCGGGCGGGCGGGAGTGCAGGGACAACCGCTTGCGGTTTCGCGTCCTGCGTGGATTCCGCGAGGGTGTCGCCATTCGCGACCCACTCCGCCGCGAGACGTTGGGCCTGGTGCGCGAACCGCAGAAATGTTTCGTGCGCCGCGACGCGCTCGGTCATCCAGCTTTCGAGGAGGGCGACCGAGTTGTGGGAGGGCGAAGC
>DASRYX010000394.1:0-3034 GCA_035686985.1 Planctomycetaceae bacterium
TCGGTCGCAACGCGATCCGCTGCCACGTCGTTGAATACTCCACTTCGATACAGACTGATTGACACCGGAGTCAGCAGAACCGCAGTCGATCTGCCGACTTCATCCACTTCGGCCTGAGAAACTCACAAAAGTGAGTGAAAGGCAAAATGGTGCGATGGTGCGGGTTCTGCCGACAAAAACAAAAAGCCCGGAGAACACCTCCCCGGGCTTCTGAGTTTCGATAAACATGCTCGGCGATTACCGTCGCGCGGCGGCGTGCTTCAGCGGCAACCATTGGCCGTTCTGCTGGCTGCTGGCGACGCATTGCTGAATGAAGTACATCCCTTCGACGCCGTCGTAGATGTTTGGATAGATCGTGTTCTTCCGCTCGAACGACTGGTTCGTCGCCCGCTTCACCATGTCGTCATACGCGAACCGGTAGACGTTGGCAAAGGCCTCGAAAAACGCTTCTGGGTGACCGCTCGGCAACCGGCACGCGGCCTTGCCTGAGGCATTCATGAACGGCGCGTTCGGGTCGCGCGTGTAGATCGCATGCGGCGAACCATTCCGGCGGACGATCATCTGGTTCGGTTCTTCCTGTCGCCACGACAGCGCGCCCTTGGTGCCGTCGACTTCAATGAACAGATCGTTCTCGCGGCCGTGGGAAATCTGACTCGCGGTGACGGTGAGCAGCCCGCCGTTTTCCAGCCGGATGACCGCGTGACCGTAGTCATCGAGGGCACGACCCTTTTCAAAGGCCTTCAGGTTGCACGACACGTCGGTCGGCAGCAGCCCGGTCATGTAACGGGCCAGGTTGTAGGCGTGCGTACCGATGTCGCCGAAGCAACCCGCGGCACCGGACTTCGACGGGTCCGTTCGCCAGGCCGCTTGCTTCTGGTCCGATTCTTCCAGCCGCGTCCGCAGCCAGCCCTGAATGTAGTTCGACCGCACGGCCTGAATCTCGCCGAGTTCACCGGACGCGATCATCTCGCGGGCCTGTCGCACGAGCGGATAACCGGTGTAGTTGTGCGACACCGCGAACACCGCGTTCGATTTCTCGGCGAGTTTCAGCAATTCCTCGGCTTCCGCGAGATTGAACGTCATCGGCTTGTCGCAGATGACGTTGAACCCGGCAGCCAATGCGGCCTTCGCGACGGGAAAGTGCACATGGTTCGGCGTCGTGATCGAGACGAAATCGATCCGCTGATCGGCCGGCAACGCGGATTCTTTCTGACAGAGTTCGTCGAACGAGCCATAGGCACGATCGGCAGCGATGTCATACGCCGGCGCAGACGCTTTCGCCTTTTCCGGATTCGACGACAACGCCCCGGCGACGAGGGCCGCGCGGTTGTCGAGCACAGCGGCGGTCACATGGACGCGGCCGATGAACGAACCCTGTCCGCCCCCGACCAGGGCCATGCGAAGTTTCCGGCTCAGCGCGCCGTTCGTCGTGTCCATGCTGCGTCCTCAAAGTGTGCGTCGAGTGATGGTTTCCGAGCGTAGCGCGACAGCATACCGAGGGCCCGGAGTGCGTGCCACGGTCCGACGAAGTCCGGCATTTTCTTCAATGCCGGACTTCTGCATTTTGCAACAATCATCCGTGGTCATGGGAAAGGCAGATGCCGGGCATTGAAGAAAATGCCCGGCATCGAGCGTCACGCGAGAATCTCCGGAATGACGTGTCCGTGCACATCGGTCAGCCGGCGATCGATTCCGTTGTACCGGACTGTGAGCCGCGTGTGATCGATGCCGAGAAGATGCAGCAGCGTCGCATGGAGATCGTAGCACCACGCCTTTCCCTCGACAGCCTGATAACCGAACTCGTCGCTCTGCCCGTGGGTCACACCGCCGCGAACACCCGCCCCGGCGAGCCACGTCACGAACGAGCCGCCGTTGTGATCGCGCCCCGTCGCTCCTTGTGTGAAGGGCATGCGGCCGAACTCGGTCGTCCAGATGACGAGCGTGTCTTCCAGCAACCCGCGGTCGGCGAGATCCTGCAGCAATCCCGCGATCGGTTTGTCGACCTGCTTCGCGATGAACGGCAGTTCGTTAGGAATATCAGTGTGGTTATCCCAGTTTTTGGTCGGTCCGCCCATGCCGCTCCACACCTGGACAAAGCGCGTGCCCCGTTCGATTAAACGCCGGGCGATCAGACAGTTGCGGCCAAACGGCGCGGTGACCTCTTCATCGAGTCCGTACGCCTTGTGAGTTGCCTCGGTTTCCTGGGACAGATCGAGCATCTGCGGGGCACTCAACTGCAGTTTGGCAGCGAGTTCATACGACGCCATCCGCGCATCAAGGCGCGAGTCCCCGGGGTGCTCTTCCCGGTGCTGCTCATTCATCTTCGCCAGCAAATCGAGTCCGGCCCGTTCGCTGTCGGCGGTGATCTGCTTCGCGAATTCGGGCGCGCGAATGTGCGCAATGGGCACCGGCGCGTTGGGACGGACGAGCATCCCCGCATGCGCCGCCGGTAAGAATCCCGCGGAAAAATTGCCGGTGTTGTTGTAGGGCAACCCGCGATGATCGGGCAGCACCACGAACGCGGGAACGTCATCACTGAGCTTGCCGAGACCGTAGGATATCCAGGCACCGACACACGGAAAGCCCGGCAGCACGAACCCGGTGTTCTGCATGTAACTGCCCGGACCGTGGACGTTGGTCTTCGACGCCATCGCCATCAGGAACGCCAGGCGGTCGACCTGCGTGGCCATGTGCGGGAAGACGCTCGTCACCCATCGGCCGCACTCGCCGTGCTGCTTCCACTCGAACGGCGACTTCATCATGTTGCCGGGCGTGCTGGTTGCGGCGGCGGTGACGCCGACGTCGACCTTTTCGCCGTGCCGCTTGATGAGTTCGGGCTTGTAGTCGAACGTGTCCATCTGGCTGACGCCGCCATTCATGAAGAGCTGAATGACGCGCTTGGCCTTGGCGGGGTGATGCAACCCGCCGTTTAGAGGCCTTCGGTCGGTCTGCGTATCCTCGGCGAGCAGTTGTGCGGCGGCGAGGGCGCCGAATCCCCCGCCGACCTGCGAGAGCCATTCACGACGTCCCAGCG